>NZ_AOGZ02000008.1:0-300000 GCF_000332515.2 Leptospira wolbachii serovar Codice str. CDC | reverse complement strand
CCTACTCAACCTCGCTTATTCACATTTTATGGACAAAGATCCCGTTTCTTGCTTAGCGAGTTTGGATAAACTGAATAGCCGCAGGCTCACAGCCTATCCACGTTTTTTCCTATTTTACTATCGTGGTTCCTGTGAACTAAACCTTGGTCGCTGGGATGAAGCCTACACCAACTTAAAACGTGCACAAATTTTAGGAGGGGAACGCGAATTTCTCCCCGTAGTGTATTACAAGTTAGCCAGAGCCGCATTTGCAACAAAGCGAGACCAAGAAGGAAACCTTTGGACTCACCAAGCACTACTTTATGATTTTGATTTGATGGACAAAATGAATGCAGACCCTCTCTTTGAAACATTCTTTGAGTCCCCAAATGGGAAATCACACAAAAGAAAATATTACTTGAATAAACAAAAAAAACAATGATAGTCAGCTCCTACGGAGACTAACAAGATCAATGAAAAATTTTACGACGCTGAATGATGTTTTTTATTATGCCAATCGAGCCTATGGCTCTAAAGAAATGTTCTTTGGAAAGGATGCAGGAAAAAACTTTATAGGTCGTACGTTTTCAGATATATTTCATAAAGCAGAAAATCTTGCCTTATCCCTTTTACAAATGGGAATCCAACCGGGAGATCGAATTGGCCTTATGGCGGACAACCGAACGGAATGGGCCATCGCCGATATCGCCACCCTGTTAAATGGGGCCATCAATGTTCCGCGTGGGTCTGATTCTACTCCTCAGGAAATTGAGTATATACTTAGCCACTCTGAAAGCAAATATTGTTTTGTAGAACACGAGAAGTTATATGATTTGTTAAAACCTATCCTTTCCAATACGAAAGTGGAAAAAGTCATTATCTTAGATCCTGGATTTCGTTCTAAGGATACACTCGCAGTTCCCATGGAAACTTTGATTCAGGATGGAGAAACACATCGCAAAAATCTACCTTCACTGGAGCTCAGATCCAAACAAGTAAAACCAGATGATCTATTTACCATAATTTATACTTCAGGCACTACCGGAATGCCAAAGGGTGTAATGCTTACCCATCAAAATATGGTATATAATGTGATCAAAGTTCCTCCGCGAGTCGGACTAAAAAATTCCGATAAGACACTTTCCATCCTTCCTGTTTGGCATATCTTTGAAAGGGCCATTGACTATGCGATCATTGCAGAAGGAGCCTCCATTGCTTATACCAACATCCGGGACTTGCGGGATGATTTCCAAAAAATCAAACCAAGTTTTATGGCCTCAGCCCCAAGACTCTGGGAAAACCTCTACCTTGGCATCAAACAAAAGTTAGAGAAAGCTCCAGAAAACAAACGGAAACTTTTTGATTTTGCTTATGATATCTGCAAAAAATTCAAAGATGGCCAAGACTATTTAGCGGGTAACAGACTTCTCACTAAAGAAGAGTCCCCTTTTGAAAGGGCAAAAAATACAGCAGTATCCCTTGGTTATGTTTTAAATCTATATTTACTTGCGAAGGTTTTAGACGGATTGGTTTTTTCTAAAATTCGAGATGTTTTAGGAGGCCACCTAACAGGAACGATATCGGGAGGTGGAGCACTTCCTTCCCATGTAGATGAATTTTTTAATGTCATTGGAATTCCTGTGTATGAAGGATATGGTATGACAGAATGTGCACCTATTATTTCCGTCCGATCTGTGGGGAATGTGGTGCAAGGATCCGTGGGAAAATGGCCAGATGGCACTGCTGTTAAAATTGTCAATGAACAAGGAGAATCCGTTCCCAAAGGAAAAATGGGGATCATTCACATCAAAGGCCCACAAGTGATGAAGGGTTATTATAAAAATGAAGAAGCTACCTCAAAAGCCATTCATGACGGTTGGATGAATACGGGAGACTTAGGATTTATTTCTTTTAATGACACCCTTTCGGTCCGCGGGCGAGTGAAAGATACCATCGTTTTATTGGGCGGAGAAAACGTAGAACCAGTCCCTATTGAGAATTTACTTCTAGAAAATGCTCTTATCAATCAGGTGATTGTGGTAGGTCAGGATCAAAAATCTCTCACAGCACTTGTTTGGCCAGAAAAAGATCGGATGAAAGAAGCGGGACTCATTGTAAAAGAAGGTGAAGACCTAAACCAAAACAAAGAGATCCGACTTTATTTCCAAAATATCATCAAAAAACAAATCTCCTCAGAAAACGGATTCAAATCCTTTGAAAAACTTTCTGACTTTCGGTTTTTACCAAAAGCCATGGAAGTGGGAGATGAACTGACGAATCTTTTCAAAATGAAAAGAAACGTCATTCATGATAAATACAAAGACTTAATCAAATCCATGTACAACTAAAGCGAATTTAAGATCGTTCCTAAAACCTCTCCCAATTCCTTAGAAAGATTCGGGAGAGCGGCTAAACCTTCCAGTTCTCTTTTGGCAATTTTAGGAAGATTTCCCTTTTGTTTCGAAACAGGAGAATATAATTTTGTTAAGGCTGCGGCCATTTGTGGATTGATTTCGTTCAAACGTTTGATCCGTTCGGAAAGAAAAGTATATCCACTTCCATCTTCTTTATGGAAGCTTAAAGGATTTCTCGCCAAACTAAAGTACAATGACCGAACCTTATTTGGATTCCGAATATTAAACTGAGGATGTTTTTCTAAGTTTTCGGCAATTTTGCAACGATCTTCCCCAGCAGTTACTTGAGCGGCAAACCATACGTCTAAAACCAAACTATCCTTCTTCCACTTTTCAAAAAAAAGATTCACGGCATTTTCTTTTTCTTTCGAATCCACTTCCAAAAGAAATTTCATCGCAGAAACCTCTTCACTCATATGTTTGGCTTCTCTTTGTTCCATAACTGCTAATCTTTCAAACTTTCTGGAAGGATCGTATAACAGATAATAAAGGGCAATATTCTTTAGTTTTCGTTTTCCAATTTCTTCTTTGGTTTGGATGGGAATGGTTTTTCTGTTTTCTTCCAAAAGAATTTGAAAGTTTTTGGTAAAGGTAGTGGAAATGTTTTGAATGGCCCACACGCGTAATTTCTGAATTTTGGTAAACTCATAACAACCAATGTTTTCACTGATTTGGGTTAACCCAGGAAAGGAAAGGTAAAAACTATAGTATGTTTTTTCCCATCCTACCCCAAAAGAATCAGCAATCGTTTCCAAAATGATAGAAAAGTTCTCTTCCCTACCGGATGCGATCGATTTACGAAACCAATCAAAAATCAAATTTTGAAAGGCAAAAAAACGGGAGACTCCATCGGTTTCTACCTTGGCTAAAACTTGTATTTCTTCATCTGATTGGTTGTAATCCAATCGCACGGGACTCGAAAGAGAACGAAATAAGGAGACTATGGGCTTTGTTCCCTTTGAGTCTAGTGCAGCGATACGAATTTGGTCGCGGGCCCCGGACATGATTCGTTTTTCTTCCGTAAGAAGTTTTCCTTCTCTGTCAAAAACTGCAATCGAATTCGAATATACTAAGGGATATTCACTGGCACCAGTATCCAATAAATCCAAAATCCATTCATTGGAATCCTTCGAATATTTTTCCTGAACGGATAATAAGGGAGTTCCGCCTCTGTGGTACCAATTTCGAAGATTGGGGATGGAATGGCCGGCAGCCTCTTCCATCGAAGAAACAAATTCTTCAAAGGTCACACCTTGTCCGTCATATTTAGAAAGATAGAGTTTAAGGCCTTTTTTAAAGGTTTCTCTGCCGATAAGCTCTGATACCAATCGAATGACTTCTGCACCTTTTTCATAAACTGTTACCGTATAAAAATTATTCATCTCCCGATAAGATTTGGGAAGGATGGGATGAGACATGGGTCCTTGGTCTTCTGGAAATTGAAATTCTTTTAGGAACAAAACATCTTTGATCCGTTTGACAGCAGGATCTGTCATATCTTCGGTAAACCATTGGTCCCGAAATACAGTCAGTCCTTCCTTCAGTGTCAGGTTAAACCAATTACGAAGGGTAACCCGATTCCCTGTCCAGTTATGAAAGTATTCGTGAGCAATCACAGCAAGAATGGATTCGAAACTTTCATCAGTTGCCGATTTTTTATCAGCTAAGACGAGTTTTGCGTTAAATAAATTCAAACCTTTATTTTCCATGGCACCCATGTTGAAGTCTTCCACGGCTACAATCATAAAAAGATCTAAATCATATTCTAGGCCAAAGGTATCTTCATCCCACTTCATTGCTTTTTTTAAAGAATCAAAAGCAAAACTAACCTTTTCCTCATTTCCTTTTTCCACAAAAATTTTAAGAGTGATCTGTCGACCTGACCCAGTTTGGAAAGAATCCTTGGTTTCCAAAAGTTCTCCGGCCACAAGAGCAAAAAGATAGGATGGTTTTGGAAAAGGGTCTTCCCAAACCACTTCCCGTTTTCCACCTTCTAATTGTTTTTCGCTAAGCAAATTCCCGTTGGACAACATAACAGGAAAAAGTGATTCCTCTCCTGAAATGGTGACACGAAACCGCATCATATTATCTGGTCTGTCAATGGAATAAACAATCTTACGAAATCCTTCTGGTTCGTTTTGGGTACACAACATGGAACCGGATTTATACAAACCTTCCAAAGAGGTATTCTCAGCAGGACAAATTCGATTTTCTACGGTAAGGCGGAAAGATTCTTTCGGAGGATACAAAATGAGAATTCCCGTAGGAGAAACCTGGTAATCCTCTGGATCCACAATGGCTCCATCTATGCGAAGGGATAAAAACTCTAAAGATTCTCCATTTAAAAAAAGTGGTTCTATTTTTTCTGCTTGGAGAACCACTTCGTAATCGGCTCTGACAACTGTCAGGTGCAAATCTAGGTCAAATCGTAATTCTAATGAAGGTGTAAGCCAGGGGCTTGGTCTGTAGTCTTCCAGTTTGTGGACAGGAGAAGTGGAGGAGGAGGATGTCATCCTCCTTCTTTATGGGATAGGCCATCCCAGAAAAGTGAATTTTAATTCTGTTTCTCTTTTCTTTTATCCTCGGCAAAGGTAACCTTGAGATTCCTACCATCGACAGGTTGTCCATTCATCTGGGTCACAGCCTCTTCTGCTTCATCAGGACTGGCATAGGTAATGAAAGCAAACCCTCGAAAATTTCCAGTTTCCCGGTCATGAATCATTTTCAGATCTTGAATTACTCCGTAAACGGAGAAAATCTGGCGTATATTTTCTTCCTTAAGGGAAAATTTTAAATTTCCCACATATATTTTGTTAGAAACCATTCCTATCCTCGTAAAACACAATGCATGTCCCAATGTCCTGGGAACGGGGTCGATTAGACACAATGCAAAGAAAATGTCAACATCAAATATTTCTTGCATATTCTGAAAGATGACATTTATTTGAATCGCTCTCCAGGTACCCCTTTGAACGAAAAACCGTATATTCTATGCATCGATGATGAATTCTTCATTCTTTGGAATTTAAAGGAACAATTAAAAAAAGTCTTTGGATCTAGTTTTACTATCGAAACGGCGGAAAGTGCGGAAACTGCGAAAGAAATCATGAAAGAAATTGCGGGATCTTCCGGAGACTTGGCTGTGGTGATCTGTGATCACGTGATGCCTGGTCAAAAAGGGGATGAATTCCTGATTGAAATGCAAGAAACCCATCCGCGCACTAAAAAAATTATGCTTACCGGACAAGCACCGGCACAAGCCATAGGGAATGCACTCAACCACGGCTGTTTGTATCGGTATCTTTCCAAACCCTGGGATGCACACGATTTAGAACTGACCATCAAACAAGCCATTGATGCTTATTTCCAAGAGAAATCCTTAGAAGAAAAAAATAAGGAACTGGCTGACTCTCTCTATTTTCACAGAGATTCCAAATACCCTAATTTTGAATCCTTGGTAAAACAATTAAAAGGAGAGGGAAATCTAAAAAACAACCAATCCATTTTACTCATCAAAATTGTCAGTTTTCCCATCATCATCAAAACTTATGGGATTGAAGTGTATAGAAAGCTCTTTAAAAAGCTATTGCAACTGCTTTCCGTTCACTTACAAAACGAAGAAAAAGTATTTCATATCTATTCCGATGAAATTGCAGTTTTATCAAATCTCTCCGAACAAGAATTAGTCGAAAAAATCAGAAGTTTTCGTATGATTTTAAAATCAGATGATTTGATCTTAGATGGAGTTGGGTTCCATCTGGATTGTCGGTATTCTTCCGCCGCAGGGCAAGAAGATTGTTATTACAAAGCGAAACTTGCCTTATTTCGTGCAGAGGCACAAGGTTCCTCCGATTTTGTATCCTATACAGATGATCTTTCCACAGACCACCATCTTCAAAACTTTCAACTCAGTCAAAAAATTCAATCTGCCATCACAAACAAACAGATTGTCCCCTATTTCCAAGGAATCGTAGATAACCAAACAAAACAAATTCGAAAATTCGAATGTTTAGCCAGAATCAAAGATAGAGATGCCATCCTTACACCCGATGTCTTTTTAAAACTAGCAAAAGTCACAGGAAGCATCCGAATGATCGGTTTGCAAATGATTGATGAATCCATGAATTATTTTTCAGACAAATCCTTTGACTTTTCCATCAACCTTACCGAATCTGAATTGGAATATAAAAGTTTTAGTAAGTGGGTGGAAACAAAATTAGCAAATTACAAAATAGATCCGAGCCGTGTTACGTTTGAAATCTTAGAAGACATTAGTTTTTCCGAAAACAAAAATAGTTTATCTACCATTCGTGATTTGAAAAGTATTGGTTGTGAAATTGCGATTGATGATTTTGGAGTCCAGTATTCTAACCTTGCAAGGTTATTAGAATTTGATCCTGACTATTTAAAAATCGATGGTCAGTTTATCAAAAACCTACCAGAGAATAAAACTGCTTACCTTCTTGTACAAGGGATTGTAGAACTGGCTCGGGGAATTGGAGCCAAAGTTGTTGCAGAGTTTGTAGATCGCCCTGCCATTCAAGACATGATTGAAACCTTGGGTATCGAGTATTCCCAAGGGTATTTATTTATGAAACCGTCCCCTGCCATACCTGCAGAAGCCAATTTACAGCTGTAAGGTGACACCAAAATTAATCTGACGAAAAGGACCTGGTTGGATTCCTTCTGGCAAACGGGAAGAAATGTATTTTCTGTCTTGTAAGTTTTTCCCCGAAAGAAACACGGACCAGTTGTCTTTTTTGTAACCAATATTTGCATTCAGAAGTTCATAAGCAGGAATTTCTCCATCAAGTCCAGAAACATCTGATTTAATTCCTGCATAATTAAGCATGGTTCTATTGGCTGCGGTAGAGCCAGCAGTATCATACCAACTCACAGTTTTAGAGTTTTCTAAATCATGAAATTGTTTTGAAAAATACTGCCACTCCACTCGCGCATAAAACCCCGTACTCCGACTAGAAATTCCAATAGAAAGTGTGAGAATGTCTCTTGAAACATAAGGAAGGCGGTTCCCATTGGTATCAATATGCGCTAAAGGATTGGAATCTCCTCTTGTCCATGCATTAAGATTATACGTATATTGGTTAGATTTTGCTTCCGTTCTAGTATAAATAATGTCGAGAGGGATTGAATAGTTCAGTTTCCAAAATTGACCAAAATCAAAAGTCATATTGGATTCCACACCTCTATGAATGGACCTTCCCGCATTTACAGGTCTTGAGCCAAAATTTCCACCTGCGGCAGAACTATTAATGATTTGATCTTCAAAGTTTAATAAATAACCAACCAATTGACCACTTAAGTATTCGGTCAGATCTCCCCTAACACCCGTTTCATAGTTCCAGGATCTTTCTGGTTTTAATACTAAATCTTCAGCAGTCGGAGAAATGGCAGATTCATATCTTGGAGGAGAAAAACCACGGTGAACTCCAGTAAACCAGGTCATATTTTTTGCAAAATCCAGAGTAGTTCCAAAACCGGGGAGAACGATTTGGTTTCTTGTGGTCGCTGTTTTATCCAATTGAACCGTTGGATTTGTTCCTGCAAAATAATCAAAGGTAGCTGGATCAAAATCTCTTCTGGCACGATTGATAGATCGTGTTTGTGTGAAGGATTCATAACGAACCCCAGGAATGACAGAAAATTTCTCTGTTAGGCGAATTCTATCTTGCAAATATACAGAGACCGCTTTTGCAGAACGTCTTTCATCATCCCTAAGTTCTCCACTATTGGCTAAACTGGTTTGGGATTGTAAAAGAACTGCCGGTGTTGATCCAACTCCATTGGGGTATACAACAAAGTCTGGTGTTGTAGGACCATTGAGAAGTTGAACTTTTGCCATATCAATATGGTAACGTGTACCCAAATCAATTTCATGTTTGATGGGACCTGTTTCAATCTCTGTTTGTAATTTGGTTTCTATACCTGCAAATTTATATGTTCTATCTCTATGAGCGTTGGTGCCTCGCATCCAAATGGTATCACTATTTCTAGATGTATAAGGTTCTCCATCATAAGTGGCGATGGCATCAGAGGGAATTGTGCTACCTCTTGAATTTCGTGAATAGTTTTGCCGAGCCCAATTACGCTCTGTATAAGCTGAATACACCCGCGTAATCATTTTTGTTTTTTCCGATATCGTCCACTCGTGTCCTATCGAAAAACTATAACGTTCTATGCTTCGTTTGTCATTCTGTGCAGGGTTGTCTTTAGGATTATTTTGAAACATCCCTGTGGTAAGACCCACATAAGTGGCTTGGGATTCTTGCTGGTGAAAACCAACCTTAGTAGTAATATTGTGTTTCTCATTTAACTGATGTATGGTTTTTACATTTGCTTCATTCACAAAGTAACCTTGGTTCGCCCGAAAACCATCACCTTGTTTCCTGAGGACATTAACGTCAAATCCAGTGTTTCCAAAAGTCCCACCATAGTTTACCATTTGGCTGAAATAAGCATTTTCACCCCCAATAGTTTGGATACTCAGCGTGGGATCTTTAGGAGGACGTCTTGTGATAAAATTGACAACCCCTCCGATGGTCGATGGCCCAAAAAGAATGGAACCTGAACCCTTCACCACTTCAATGCGTTCCATTCGTTCGATAGATGGTGTATAATACATTTCGGGTTCCCCATAAGGGTTTAAAGAAGTAAATAGACCATCTTCAAGGATAAGAACCTTTCTTGAAACCTCGCCACTCACACCCCGAAATCCCAAATTCATAGTGAGACCTGCAGGATCTTGATAACGGATGTTAGCTCCTGGAACACGACGCAAAACTTCCATATTGTCCGTTGGCCGAGTCTCTTCTAAAAATTTTTTCGTAATGATGGTCGCAGAACCAGGAATTCGTTTTAAGTCTTTTTTATCTCCGATCACCCGAATTTCTGCTTTCTTCCATTTCGGATCTTCAGGATTCTCTTCTGGACTTGGATTTTCGACATTTGGATTTGTCGGTAGAGTTTCTTCGGGATTTGCCTTAGGTCCAAGTTCTTGTGCAAAAACATTGCCCCCCATTAGGCAAAGAACCAATAAGAAAGAGAGAGTAATTTTAAGAATTGGTTTTATTTTCATATATATAATTTGATTTTGAGACAAGAGTTCATTTAGAGTCCCTAAGGTCAACAGAAATTTCCCAGAAGGAACCAATATGGAATCGACCTTACGCTTTAGAGACCACCGTTCAAAAAACAATACCACGATCCATTGGATTCTCGTCGCTATGGATATAGTCGTTCTAGGAATCCTTATCCCAACCTTATATAGTTCAGAGATTTTCAATACAGATCCCTTAATTCTCGTGGTGGTCTGTGGAATGGGTTTTTTCTTTTTTTTAATGCCACACTTCCTACTAAAAGTTTTGCAAAAGCCTAAATGGACCGAAATAGATTCGATCAACAGATCCATTCGTTTGATGGAAACCAACAAACAAGTCAAAACCATTCCCTGGGACTCACTCCAATTTCTAACGTACTCAGAATATACTTATACTGTGAAAACAAAAAATGGATCAAAAACAATTACCGTATATACTGTTCTCGGCCAATGGAATGGGGAAACAATTCCTCTTGCAGAATCGACAATTTTCCCCGAATTACGTTTGATAGGTGAAAGAATTGCAAAATTCTTAAAAGTGTCCATAAAAAATGAATCTGGAGTCTTAATCCCTTATACAGAACTTGATCTGCCAATTCATAAAAGAAAAATTCCAAAAGAAGTTTGGGAATCGGAGATTACTTTCAGTCCAAGTTCCCAAATTTCTATTGAGAAGATCGGTCAGGATAACCTACTCAAATCAAACTATAATCCTAAATTATATACTTTGGTTGCAGCCAGTGTAAGTTTTGCTTTTACTTTAATGATTCATTTTTTTATTGGTTCAGCCTTTGATCTTTCCGTTACCTCATGGGAGACATTTCCTCCAAACACTTACCAAGTGACATTTTTCATTCTTTCTTTTGGATTCGGCTTTTTACCTTTAGCGTATGTTTGGTGGAATAAGAAAAGAAAAAAGGAAATCAAAATCTCAAATGACGTAATGTATTGGAATGGAAAGCTCTATCCTTTTGCCAATTGGGAGGAAATTTTACTAAAACAAAATACGCTATATCTAGTGAACGATCATTCTACGGAGACCTATTCTTTACATTTCTTTTGTGAACCGAGTGATTCTATCCAAGTATTAAATTGGATTCAAAAGGAAATTGGGAAACTATCGGGAGGGAACGAAGAATTTGGAAGATTTTGAAGTTTTTAGTTTAAGACGATAACCTACCTATCCGGTAATTCGATAGATAGGTTATGTAAAAAAGTTTACAGAAATTACTGTGCGGGAACGCCAGGGACTTCTTTTTTCTTTTTTTCCTTAGAGAGTAATCCTTTTAGTTTTTCTTGTGTGGCAGGGTCTTGGAGTTTCTCCTTTCCCATTTGGATTGCCTTTTGGCCCTCTTCTGAATTGGCCTTTTCAATGATTTTATTCATAAGACCGGGTTCATCGGAAGCACCGTCTTTTGATTCCGAACTGGCGCAACTAAGCGTAAGTGATAATAGCATTGCTAATATTATTGTTTGTTTCATATCTTATTTCCGTAACAGAAAAGAAGTTAGTTTCACAAATTTCATTCGTCAATGGAAAAACAAAATCGTTTGTAGAAAACAAGGCCTCTTCTAAAACCAATCCTGGAATCAAAAAAGAAAAGTTATACACAAGGACGTTTCATGAATCAAAAATCTATGGATCGGGATTCGGCACAATTAGAAGCTCTCGGACTCAAATCCGAATTTGAACGCAGTATGAGTTTTTGGGAAAATTTTTCCCTTGGTTTCACTTATCTCTCACCAGTGGTGGGAGTTTATTCCGTATTTGCCCTAGCCATCCAAGCAGGTGGTCCTCCCATGATTTGGAATTACCTTCTCGTGGGTTTTGGACAATTTCTAGTCTGTTTGGTATTTGGGGAAATCGTGTCCCAGTATCCGATCTCTGGTGGAATTTATCCCTGGGCGCTCCGATTGGTAGGAGAACGTTGGGCTTGGATGTCAGCATGGGTTTATGCTTGGGCACTTTTTACTACAGTTGCTGCCGTTGCGGTTGGTGGTGCTCCTTTTCTTAACCAACTCCTTGGTGTGGAATTTGGCAACTCGGGTTTTATCTGGATTGCCATCCTTATGATTCTTTGCTCTACCATTCTCAATTTGAGTGGAACAAGACTTCTCGCCCAAGTTGCATTTTTTGGATTTTTATGTGAACTGATCGGTGCTGTAGTTGTTGGTGGTTATTTATTAATTTTTGCAAAAGTAAATTCTATATCGATCTTATGGAATACCTTCTCTTTTGGAGAAGGTATTAATTATTTCCCAGCATTTTTAGCATCCTCAGTAGCAGCAATGTTTTGTTATTATGGGTTTGAAGCTTGTGGGGATGTAGCGGAAGAAACGCCAAATGCTAGTTCTGCGATTCCAAAGTCCATGCGTATGACTGTTTATATTGGAGGAGGAGCTGCCACCTTTGTTTGTTTGGCTCTACTCCTTGCCTTACCCAATGTGGACAAAGCCATCTCAGGAGTAGACAGTGATCCTGTAACCACAACTCTTGTTTCAGCAATGGGTCTTGTGGGGTATCGTATGGTCATCGTAGTGGTTATGGTATCTTTTTTATCCTGTTTACTCAGCTTACAAGCTGCAGCAAGCCGGCTTCTCTTTTCATTTGCCCGAGATGGAATGATCTTTGGAAGTAAATACTTAAACCATCTCTCCAAGTCAGGAAAGGTTCCTGTGAATGCCCTCCTCATTACAGGTCTCATTCCTATTCTTATCGCAAGTATGGGGCATTGGTTGCAAGATGCAGTCACCACCATCATTAGTTTTGCTTCAGCAGGAATCTATATTGCTTTCCAAATGGTTATCCTTGCGGCCTTGTATGCACGTTATCATGGTTGGAAGCCAAAAGGCTCTTTTACCTTAGGAAGACTGGGAGTTTGGATCAATGCATTGGCTCTTTTTTATGGTATCACAGCCGTCGCCAATATGGTTTGGCCGAGGACTCCCGATGAACCATGGTTTATTAATTATGGAATGATCTTTACTACCCTCGTTGTTATTTCTTCAGGGCTTCTCTATCTTTTGATAGCGAAGCCGCACTTACAAAGAAAGACATCTTGAACCTAACGAAGTTTAGATTCAGAACTTCAATAAAACTTTGTTTGGGAAAGAACTCATTCTCTTTCCCAAACAAGGTACTCTCCACCAGAGATCTCCTCTTTTACTACAACTCGAAATCCCGGTAAAAAATTTCCACCAAATCCATGAAAGGTGATAAGCTTCGATTTCGGTGTAAGTAATAATAAATTCTGTTTTAGGGATTGTAAATCTTTCAAAAACTGAATTGCCGATTTCTGTTTAATAGAATCGATGGAATGGCTGCCCTTCATGGTTTCATACAAAGGATTAAAGCAGTAATAATGAGAACGACCAACAGGAAATTCTTTTAAAAAATTTTCCTTTCGAAATTCTACATTAGGTGTCTCCCAATTTACTTTCAAAGAGTTTGAAAGTGAAACCAATTCCTCTCTATCTTCCAACCCTAAGATATCAATAGAATGATTGGAAAGAAGAGAAAGATGAATACAAAACTTTCCTACCCCCGATCCTAAATCCACAACCGATGTCACACCATCTGCAGAAAGATATTTCCATGTCCTTTCAATGACAGAAATGGGGGTCCATTGGAAAGGAGAAAGAGTTTGGAATTTTTCGGGAAGGTAAGAATCCCATAAGGTATCTGTCATTGGATCCCCTACGCTGAATTTCTGTCCTTTAGTGAAAAATTGGTTTCTCATTTCTTCCTGCTATGTTACATCTTTTGTTTATGGACCAAAAGATTCAGTATTTGAACCAAATGATCGAAATCATTGATAACAAAGTTACCATTTTCAAAAAAAACAAGTCCAAATTACCACAAGCAGCTTATGCTGCGGAAAAGCAGGTACTTACTCGCACGATCCAAGAAACCATCCAACTTGCCGAAGAAATCAAACCAGTCCCCTTTTCCTTAATTAATGATTTGAAAGCTCTTATTAAACAATTATAATTTGAATTCGCTTTGACTAAGAGCGATCAAATTATGGAACCAAATTATTGTTACCAAGTCCCTGTAGTCATTGGAGCCGGAATTACTGGAGCCGCCATTGCGATGTTAAATCCAAGTGTGGTTGTCTACGATAAAGGAAGAAATTCCGGAGGAAGAGTATCTAGTAAACAAGGGAATGATCCCTCTACCTTTGACTTTGGTGCCACTATGTTTCGTGATCCTATGGAAGTGCGTTGGCTCGGACAAGAAACAAAATATTCTATTTTAGAAATTTGGAAGTCCGAGTCAGTTTCTTTACAGACAAAACCTATCTATAGCGATGCCCATTTTTATCCAGCATTAGGTATGTCCGATTTAGTATCTTCTATGTTAGGGAATGTAAAACCAATCCAAAGCCATACTTTAAAGAAAATGGAACGAAACGATGATCATACTTGGAATTTAGAATTTTATAATTCAGCTACCAAACAAACAGATACAATTTGTACTCACTCAGTCATCTTAACCCTTCCCATTCCTCAGATTTTAGAGATATTCCATCGTTCAAAAGAAAAATCCAAACTCAATCGATGGATCGAATTTTTAAATAATTATAATGATTACCGTAAAACATTAGTTAGTTATTTCTATTGGGACAAATGGAAACCCGAATGGAAGTCACTCTCCTTAGATCCAGATGCGAAGATTCCAATCAATACGAATCTAGAGCCTGGAAGCGATTGGGAATACCAAAGTTGGGAAAGTCTCAAGTATCCCAAAGAATTTCATACAGGTTCTGCCCTGCTTGTACAATTTGGCGCTCTATTTTCGGAGACGCACTTTGAAGATTGGATGGATGAAAAAAGAAATCCGAACGCAAAATACAAAGATTATCTCATCAAAGGTTTGCAAGAAAAGTTCAATGCCCCGGAACCGAACTTAATTTGGAACCATCGGTGGAAGTATGCGCAAGCACAGATGCCCCTACTAGGAAGGGAAGGTGCACTGGATCTGGATTCCGAAGCCTTTGAAAACTGGAAACATCTCTGCAAAGATACTGGGTTTACGATCCTAGGTGATTGGCTTTTTGGTGCAAAGATCGAAAGGATTATTGGAGGGATTTATTTTCTCTCTCATAACGATTTATTGTAAGTTTATTCTTTTGCGAGTAACTCTCGAAACTGATTCACGCGCCTTCGATTGGCAAAGATGTCCCATAATCCGAGGATCGACTGGGAACGAACTTGAGCTTCCTGTTTATCCGGGGGAAAGTAAATCTCCACTCGATCCGGAAAGCGAAAGACCTTTGTGAAAAAAATTACACGAATGTATTCACCTTCTTTCTCTTCACTAATATAAATATTTTCGGACTCATGAAAGTATTTAGCAATCCGTTCATAGGCAACTTGACGAGAGGTGGAGTACGTGATCGGATCCACTTTATGAACAATGTTGTATTGCATACTTTGACTAGAAACACAGTTAGGCGATGGCGGGCATCCACGGAGTTCCCCGTCGCTGACCCCAGAGAGTGGACTTAAGACACTCATACAACAAATAAAGAATACACTTAAAGCAGCTTCCATTTCTCCTAAATTTGGAAACTCTCTATTTTTTACTTGCAGAATTTGTAAATTTTCCTATTTTTATTGGCTCATGAAACGAATCAAAAAGTTTTCCATTTCTGTATTGATAATTAGTATCATCTTACTTATCGTAGCTGCTTATTATTTTTCTAGTTTGGTTCTATATCCAAAAGTCAATTGCAGCTTGGACCACCATGTATTCTGCAATGGTCCTTCAGAGGTAGGTTTGCAGTTCGAAGAAGTGGTGATCACCACCGAAGACAAACTTAACCTTGTTAGTTACTGGATCCCCGCCAAACAATCTAAAGCTTCAATTATCCTAGTGCATGGACATGGAGGACAAAGAAACGAAGGCATTCGCTTTGCAAAAAGCCTTCACGATGCTGGATATAATTTACTCCTCCTCAGTTTACGTAGAAATCATGGCGGTTTTGCTTCCATGGGATTTCATGAACAAAAAGATGTAACAGCCGCTATTTCCTATTTAAAAACAAAAGGTTACGAGAAGATTGGCATCTTTGGCTTTTCTATGGGATCTGCCACAAGTATCATTGCGATGGCAGACCATCCGGAGATCCAAGCCGGTCTCTTTAGCAGCGGTTATGGAAGTGCCATTGATGTTCTTGTAGAATCTGCGAAACGAGATTTTGGAATTCACTATTACCCTCTCATTCCCGTAGTTAAACTCGCACTCAACTTACGTGGAGAGATGGACATCGATTCAGTAAGGCCGATTGACAAAATTGCCTCTATTAGTCCAAGACCCATCGCTCTTTTCCATTGCAAAATGGATGATTATGTAGACTACCACCATGCTCTGGATCTATTTGCGAAGGCGGGCGAACCCAAATCTCTTTGGTCACCCGAATGCAATAGGCACGAACGGCTATGGAATTTTGAACCGAAGGAAGCGGAATCGCGAGCTGTTGGTTTCTTTCAGAAGTATTTGAAGTAGGTGTTTGTTCGTAAGCCTCCCTTCCGGTGAAGTAAGATGGATCTTTTGTGATATTGCTAAAGACTCAATCAGTCGTTAGGTTAAGAAGAGTATAATGATGATATTAGATCGTGTGCGTTGCTTGTAGGGGGCTCGACCTCTCCGCTGTTTGGACATCTTGTCCAAACGACGCTCCGAGGCACGCCTGTAGCTGGTTTTGTTCGTCGCCTCCCATCCGGGTCGGCTTGTCATAATCATTGCTCCCTATGGGTCGCAACGATTCGGCTCACAAAACTGTTCGAGTCGATCTATATGTATTGAATGATTGGGTTGTGATTAGTTTGATTTTTGCTCGAAGGCCCATTAGGCCGTTAGCACACACTAATCCACTTAGAAGCTCCCTCAAACCCCGCAAAAATAAACCCTTCAAGAACTACACAAACCCCCTCAAAGCTTCTCCAGAACTCGACAAAATCTATGCCACAAAAACTCTAACGATCCTTTCCAAATTATTTCCTAAGTCCTGCAATTGCCCTAACCCTAATTTAGTTTTCCACAAATTCAAAAACAGACCTACAATGGCAAGATGCTCTAACTGTTACAAACAAGTTAGTATAACAGCGAACACCCCTTTAGATAGATTCAAACTTCCCCTATCCTATTTTTCATATATCCTAGAAAATCAAATTTTAAGTTACCCTAAGTCTTACACTTCTAGCGAGATTTCCAGAAAGTTAAATTTACCGTATAAGGCTAGTTATAGGCTCAAAAGACGAATTCAAATCTTTTGTTCTCTACTTAATGAGAAGTTAAGGGAACAAATGTATCTGGAATTGGATGAGCATTATAAGAAGAATCCAATCACTCTACCAAGTGAAGGAGACTATAGAGAAATAGCGAAGGAAAACCCTGTTTGTGTTGCTGATTCTGTGATTTTATTCAGTTCTTCTTTGCGAGCAAACTCTTTCCGCTCAAGAAGATATAACACTGGAGTAAGTTCCATTTATCTCTCTAATTCAATTGGCGGGGAACAGAAAGGGATACTATGCCATACTACTGGAGTTGTTGGGAAATGGACATTCTACACTTCCCTTCCACTTGCGAATAGTTATTACCTTCAAAAAGACTTAGAAGAAAAGTTTCCTAAGTCTTCCATACTTTGGACTGACACTGGTTATGAATTTTTGTGGGATTATAAAAATCATAAATCTGTGAACCATAGCAAAAGATCAAATGATCCTAGATACAATATGTCTAGAGAAAGGTGGGTAACAAAACAATCGGTGACATCCAATGGAGCAGAAGCTCGTAACAATATCCTCAAGCAATCTTTCCGAAGCTATGGATATATTTCCCCGAAGTGGTCAAAATGCTATCTGGAAGAGTTTAGTTTTCTAGCCAATGTTAAATACGCCGAACCCTTGAGGGAGCTTCTAACTGGGTCTAGTGTGTCTGAAGGATATAATTTATGCTCGAAGGGGGACTCGAACCCCCACACCTTGCGGCACTACCACCTCAAAGTAGCGTGTCTACCAATTCCACCATCCGAGCAGGTGTGTATGTATGGACAGGTTAGGAAAACGGGTTCTTTCGTCAAGGAGATGAATTTTCTCTTGTCACTTGCACTCACATTTCAGTAGGTTGTAGGGGTCAAGTATGCAAGTATCCGATCTTACGTTTCGACTCAAA
The DNA here is from genome assembly GCF_000332515.2 of Leptospira wolbachii serovar Codice str. CDC. Classification (NCBI taxonomy): domain Bacteria; kingdom Pseudomonadati; phylum Spirochaetota; class Leptospiria; order Leptospirales; family Leptospiraceae; genus Leptospira; species Leptospira wolbachii. The sequence continues at coordinate 282,311 of NZ_AOGZ02000008.1, read as the reverse complement.
CTCCTATTAATAGGCTTCCTTTCTCCTTTATTTGTTTTGGTTGGTCTCATCCTTTCCGCCCCCTATTGGTTAAAATCCTCTGAAACTTACCAAAAGTCAGATGTGGCTGTGTTAGAAGTCTCAAACCCCTTGCCATCCAAAAAAATTCTTAAAGCTGTGGCGACATTAGCACAGCGATCTGATTTCAAAAAGCTGATCCTTGTTATACGAGAAGATAAATCACAAAATTTACTCGATTCACCGCAAGAAAGAGAAACAAAAATCAAGGAACATTTGAGTTCCTTAGGAATTGGCCCCGGGCTTGTATCCTCTTTGGTAATCGCAGGAACCAAAATGGGTGACACAGACGAGGCATCCAAAAACCTATTAAAAATAGCTGTTTCCGATAACTTAGGGAGTGTCTTACTCCTTAGTCGAGAATATGAAACCAAACGAGTTTTAGGAACCTATCGCAAAACCTTAGCCAGTTTGCCTGTCAAGGTGACAGCTTATGGATTTCCATCTGATGTCTCTGGTTCCAATTGGTTTTTGTCGGAAGATGGGGTTCGGGAAATTACCGGCGAATTTGTACGTTATCTGTATTCTTATATTAGAGGTGTCCTTTAAATGGATGAAATTAAAGATTCCAACGAACTTACCCAACAACGCATTCAAAAGATTAACGATTTAAAAGCAAAAGGAATCAATCCCTACCCACTTCGTTTTTTTCCCAATGCAAATTCAAAATCTCTGCTTACAGGATTTGATCCGAGCCAAACAGAAAAAATATCCTTTAAGTTGGGAGGCCGATTGCATGCAAAACGTGTAATGGGAAAAGCAAGTTTTGCTCACCTCCGAGATGCAGAAGGGCTCATCCAACTGTACGCCACAAGAGATGATTTAGGCGAAGAAAATTATTCTATTTTTAAATCTTTAGATTTAGGTGACTGGATTGGTGTGGAAGGATGGCTCTTTCAAACGCAAAAAGGAGAAACCACACTCCACTTAACAAGCGTTCAATTGCTAGCAAAATGCATACGCCCTCTTCCTGTTGTGAAAGAAAAAGACGGCGTTGTTTATGATGCCTTCTCTGATGTAGAACAACGTTATCGCATGCGCTATGTGGATCTGGTTGTCAATGAAAACGTGAGAGAAACATTCAAAATGCGTTCTCGGATCATTTCAGAAATTCGGAAATTTTTGACAAATGAAGGATTTTTAGAAGTAGAAACTCCTATGATGCAACCCATTGCGGGTGGGGCGGCAGCTCGTCCCTTTGTCACTCACCACAATACATTGGATATGGAACTCTTCCTTCGCATTGCTCCTGAGCTTTATTTGAAACGACTGATCGTTGGTGGCCTTGACCGAGTTTTTGAATTAAACAGAAACTTTCGAAACGAAGGAATCTCTACAAAACACAATCCCGAATTTACGATGATGGAAGCCTACATGGCTTTTGGTGATATGGAAGCCATGTTGTCTCTTACCGAGAGAATGATTGTTTCCGTCGCCCAGTCCATTGGCAAAGGATTAAAATTTGCTTATGGTAAAGACCAAATCGATATTTCTCCTCCATGGAAACGTGCGAAGTACATTGATATCATAAAAGACTATTCTGGAATTGATTTTAGCCAAATTACAGATCTAAAAGATGCCATAGCTCAGGCGAAAGCGAAAGGTGTGGACTCTTCTGATTCGGTATCCATTTGGAAGGTATGTGATGATGTTTTCAGCTCCCTTGTGGAACCACACCTCATCCAACCAATCTTTATCACAGATTTTCCGAAAGAACTCTCTCCTCTTGCTAAATCCAGGGAAGATGATCCAAAGTATGTGGAACGATTTGAGCCTTATGTGGCCGGTCGCGAGATCGGAAACGCATTCACTGAGTTAAACGACCCTTTTGACCAAAGAGAACGATTTGAAGAACAGGTGAAACAAAGAGAAGCTGGTGATGATGAAGCCTTTATGATGGATGATGACTATATCCGCGCATTGGAATATGGACTCCCACCCACAGGGGGACTTGGCATTGGAATCGATCGGCTTGTGATGTTACTCACGGATTCCCACTCCATTCGGGACACCATCCTCTTTCCTTTAATGAGACCAGAATAGAATCACGAGCGGATTCTAAAAATGAAAAAGAGTTGATCTAAAGGATTCTTGCGATCTGCTCCAAACATAAAAAAGCCTCCGGGATTCAATCCTTGGAGGCTTTTTCGTTTTAGCAGGTTAACAAAAATATTACTTTTTATTAATATTGAGTTTTGGCTCTGATTCGATAGTACGGATCAATTTAGAGAGATTCGATTGGAAAGAAGCCGTTTGGCCCGAACTCAAGTAGTAGTTGATCGTTTCCTTTCGGTTCGTATAACTAATGCCAATGTTTTGGCTCTCACCCACTTTGGGAATGATCTCTGAAGAAATGGCCGAACTAATTACGATTGTATCTGAATAATCGGTATTTGTGCGTTTTAGGTTGTGCCAAGTATCACCTAACTTTAAAGAAACACCAATCGGTAGGTCTACGTCAAAGGTTCCAATTTCATACAGTAGAAAGTATTGCACAAGGCCCGTGCTATTGTCTCGTTCCGCTTTAAAATACACACAAGGGCGTTTTCCGAAAACCAGTAAAAATTTTCGTAAACAAATCTCTTTGGAAATGGCAGTTTGTTGCTCTAAGGTCGGTTCCGGTGTGACCACATAGGCCTTGGTCCCAGAGCAGGAAACAAAAACCGAAAAAAGGAGGAAAATGGAGGAAATTCGGGTAAAGGACAAGATTCTTTCCATGGTAAGCTCAACCTTTTTCGAGGTGCAAGGTTTAGCAAAGGAAAAAATCCTGTTCCTATGGTATCTTATCCCAAAGGAAAAATAAAAGTCCTACTTCTGGAAAACATCCACAAGGATGCTTACGAACTTTTCCACCGAGACGGTTTTGACGTCACTCTCGTCAAAGATGCGATGGAAGAAGCGGAACTCATAGAAAGAATTGCTGATGTACATGTTTTGGGCATTCGTAGCAAAACAAATGTTACAATGAAAGCTCTCCAGAATGCTAAGAAATTAATGACCGTTGGATGTTTCTGTATTGGAACCAACCAAGTGGAATTAGACGAAGCAGAAAAACGTGCCATTCCTGTCTTCAACGCTCCTTACAGCAATACAAGGTCTGTGGCAGAACTTGTGATTGCTGAGATCATTATGCTAGCAAGAAAAGCAACCGACCAATCGCGCGATGTCCACCTCGGTAAATGGAATAAAATTGCTAAGGGTTGTTTTGAAGTACGAGGAAAAACCTTAGGAATCATCGGGTACGGACATATTGGATCACAAGTCTCTGTACTTGCGGAATCTATGGGAATGAAGGTAATCTTTTTTGATATCATTTCCAAACTTCCCCTTGGGAATGCCTCATCGGTACACACTTATGAAGAGCTACTCAGCCAATCTGATTTTATTACCTTTCATGTTCCTGAAACGGAAGAAACGAAAAATCTATTTCGCAAAGAACATTTGAAAGTTGTCAAACAAGGTGCTTATCTTTTAAACCTATCTCGCGGAAAAGTTTTAGAAATTGAGGCTCTTGTGGAGGGACTAAAATCAGGAAAACTGGCTGGTGCTGGTGTCGATGTATTTCCAGAAGAACCAAAGTCTAATGATGATCCTTTTGTAAGTCCCCTCCAAGGTTTACCGAATGTCATCCTTACTCCTCATGTCGGTGGTTCTACGGAAGAGGCACAAAAAAATATTGGTTCCGAAGTAGCAGAAAAACTTTTGAAGTATGTTAACAATGGGTCCACAACATTTTCTGTAAATTTTCCCAATATTGAACTTGGAAGTTTAAAATCGGGATACCACAGAATTCTCAATATTCACCAAAACCAACCAGGGTTCTTAAGAGATATCAACTCCATCATCTCCGATATGGGAGGAAATATCTTGACTCAAAATTTAAGTACCTCATCTAATATTGGTTATTTGAGCATGGAAATTGACAAAAACTTGGGTGATGAATTGAAAGATAAAATCAAAGCCCATAAACATTCGATTCGCACTCGAATTCTCTACTAAAAATGATGGGAAGGAAAAAATCCAATGATAGAAATCCTTCCCATCTTTACAAACTCTCCCCTTAGAAATTTTACCTATCTTGTGTATTCCAACCGATCGGGCGAAGCTTATGCCATAGATCCCTTCGATGCAAAATCGATACTAACACATTCCAAACAATTGGGTGTGAAGATCCGGGGAATTCTCAATACCCATGAACATGGAGACCATACCCAAGGAAATTTAGAACTAAAGGAAGAAACGAAAGCCATTGTCTACGGACATTCCAATGCCAAAGACAAAATTCCTGGAATCGATCAAATGCTAAAGGAAGGAGATATTGCCTTTTCTGTGGAACAAGAATCGCTTGTGGTTTGGGATACACCTGGACATACATTTTCTCACTTAAGTTTTGTTCATAGAAATCCAAAGACCATCCTTGGAATATTTTCTGGCGATACGCTTTTCAACGTAGGAGTAGGAAATTGTTTTCGCGGCGGAGATCCAAATGCCTTGTATGAAACCATCCAGTCTCGTTTTGAAACTCTACCTGACAGTTGTTTGCTGTATCCAGGGCACGACTACTGGGAAAATAATCTCAAGTTTGCCGAACATGTAGACCCAAAAAATGGTTTCCGAGAAGAATACAAATCCACTCTAGGACCCTTTCAAGTTTCCGAAATGGGAGCAGAAAAAAAACTAAATCCATTTTTCAGAAGGAAAACAAGTTCTGTGGGCAACCGACTGCGGGAATTAAAAGAACCCATTTCCGATGACCGTTCGGTATTTTTGACTTTACGAAGAATGCGAGACAATTGGTAATTTTTGTATTTTAAAAACCCAAACTAACACCTTGAAACATTTACGACTTTTTAGCATTCTCCTTTTCTTAATTTGTTTTCTGAGTTTGTTTTTATATTCCCAAACAGAGGAAAAAACTCGCATAAATGAAAAACAAAATCGGGTCACCGACTTTCAAAAAGCCAAACGGATCCTAAAACGGTTTTATAAAAAAGTTGGAACCGATTTCTATTGTGGCTGTTCGTTTGCAGATGATACGGAAGTTCCCGGACGACTGAAAATTGATTTTGAATCCTGCGGACTTAGCAGCAGAAAAGACAACCACCGCCAAACGTGGATTGAATGGGAACATATTGTCCCTGCTCATAGTTTTGGAAAAGACCGCGAATGTTGGACTAAAAAAGACTGTGAACTGAATGGAAAACTGGTGCGAGGAAGAAAGTGTTGCCAGGCAATAGATCCTGAATTCAACCAAATCGAAGCAGATTTACACAATATCGTTCCCGTTCCTGGAGAAATCAATGCAGACCGGGGAATTTTTTCCTATGGAGAAATTGAAGGGGAAGAAAGAAACTATGGGCTTTGCGATTTTGAAGTGAATTTTAAAGAACAAACAGCAGAACCAAAACAAAACATTCGCGGGGACATTGCCCGCATTTATTTCTATATGGAATGGAAGTATCGAATAACGATTCCAGAAGGAAGGCGTAAACTCTACGAAACCTGGAACAAACTCGATCCCCCTGATACTTTTGAAATCCGAAAAAATGAAATCATAGAAAGGATTCAGTCCGTCAAAAATCCCTTTATTGATTGAACCGACGGTTACATTCCGACTCCAGAAAATCGCGAAACTCCATTACCCTGCGGGATGGTGTCCGGTTGTTAGGATGCACTACCCAGACATTGCCGAAATTTTCCAAAGGGAAATCTTTTAGAATAGGAATGAGTTTACCGGATTGTATATAATCTTCGATGTCCCAAAACGATCGGACAAGAACCCCCTTTCCTCGGAGTCCCATTTGCACTAAACTTGCAGCATCATTGGAAAAAAAATTTCTTTTTTTGGTTATTTTGGTCAGAGTTAGTTCCGTACCAGAAAATCGTAAATCTTTATGTAAATCCAAATACAAAAGATTATGCGTTTCTAAATCTTTGACGGAGTGTATCTTCTTGGTGTTTTTTAAGTAATTGGGACTGACTACAGCCAAGATTCGATTTTTAAAGAGATAGGATCCCACAAGATTTACAGGTGCATCCATACCCACGCGAATTCCGATATCAATCGATTCTTCCATAAGATCTAAAAGACTATCTGTTACGATCAGCTGGATTTGAATTTTGGGATTTTGCTCCTGGAAGAGTTCGATGATATCAGAAACAAAATTACTGGCCATTGAACTTACACAAGTCACCCGCAGGGTTCCCTCTAACTCATCTTTGTTGGATAAGGAATTCTCTAACTCCTTAACACTTTCTAAAACAGAAGTTACTTTCTGAAAGACGAGCTCCGCCTCTCTTGTAGGAACGACTTTTCTTGTATTGCGGTAGAAAAGCTGGGTCTTCCAAACCTTTTCCAATCCTAAAATTCGTTTGGCAACGGCCGCTTTGGTCACACCCATTTTCAGAGCCGCTTGTGTAAAACTACGCTCTTGCACCACAAATATGAAGGTTTTTAGGTCTTCTAAGTCCCGAATTGGCGAATTCATCTCTTCATTGTATACCAAAAATATACAATATGTCAACCAGAATGTATATTGAATATATTTTGTTTACAATTTTTAAGGTAATTAGAGACCGGCCCTATGAATGCAATAGAAACAAACGGAATCGCACTAGCAAGTCTAGTGTTACGAATCGCAATTGGAGCCAACCTACTCGGTCATGGTCTGATAAGAATGGGCAGTCGCTACGGGATCTTTAGAGAATGGATTCGAGATCTATTTTCGATAACCCCCCTTCCCAGTTTTCTCGTAAACACAATGGGTTATGTAATTCCTCCCTTGGAGCTACTGTTAGGTGTTCTCATTCTGATTGGATGGAATACTAAATGGAGTTTGGTACTGGCAAGCCTTCTCATGTGTTCTTTAATATTTGGGATGTGCCTACTCGAAAAATGGGAAATTGTAGGAATTCAAATGGTATACATGGTTTGTTACTATCTTGCTCTTACTTCGGTAGACAAACAAATTCTATCCGTTGACTCCTTATTTAAGTGAGAAGAATATGAAAACCTTAGCTGCTATGTTTGATCACAAACAAAACAAAACCGTATTGCGCGCATTAGATGCAGAACCACTTCCTTTAGGTGACCATGATGTTCGAGTGAGTGTCAAAGCAATCTCGGTAAATCCGGTAGATTACAAAATCAAAAATTCCATCCATTCCGAAAACCCAGGACCAAGAGTCCTGGGTTGGGATGCAAGTGGAGTGGTCACGGAGCTTGGAGCCAAAGTATCAACTTTACAATTAGGAGAGGAAGTCTTTTATGCGGGGGATCTCAAACGACCTGGGAGCAATTCAGAGTTGCAGGTAGTGGATGAGTTTCTTGTAGGAAAAAAACCAAAAAACCTAAGCTTCCAAGAGGCAGCTTCTCTTCCGTTAACAACGATTACTGCCTATGAAGCCATTTTCGAAAAACTAAAACTAGATCCGAAGGCAAAGGCGAAAATCCTGGTTGTTGCCGGTGCTGGTGGAGTCGGAAGTATCGCCATTCAGATTTTAAAACAAATGACAAACGCCACAGTCATCGCCACAGCCTCCAGAGAAGAGTCGATCTCTTGGGTAAAAAATTTAGGTGCTGACTATGTCATCCATCCACAAAAAGATTTTTTGGAACAAGTACAGGGTTTCGGATTTAATGGTGTAAACGAAGTGCTCCTCTTCAGTGACCCGAAAGACCACTTCGAAAATTTAAGCAAAGTCATTTTGCCATTCGGAAATATTTGTTCCATTGTAGAATCAGATTCTCCCCTCAATATGAATCTATTAAAAACAAAAAGTAATGGGTATTTAAATGAGTTTATGTTTACTAAATCGATGTTCCAAACAGAGGATCGCATGAAACAAAAACAACTGTTAGAAGAAGTAGGAAGTTTAGTGGAAAAAGGAAAAATTTTTCCGACCAACCATGTCGATCTAGGAGAAATCTCAGAAGAAACACTCACAAAAGCGCACGAATTATTGCAGTCGGGAAAAACGATTGGTAAAATTGTACTCGGAGGATTTAGAAAATGATTACAGGTCTTAAAGATAAAAAAGTTTTAGTGACAGGATCCACCAAAGGGATTGGATTTCAAACGGCAGTACAGTTTGCAAAAGAAGGGGCTGAGGTTTTCGTCCACGGCCGAACGGATACGGCAGTCGCCAAAGCGATAACAGAAATCAAATCCATCCATCCGGATTCTAAGTTAGGTGGAGTCTCTGCTGATTTGGCATCGGAAGCAGGAATTTTGAAACTCACCAAAGAAATACCGGAGCTTGATGTTCTTATCAATAACGCCGGTTATTTTGAACCGAAACCGTTTTTTGAAATCACGAGAGAGGACTGGAAAAAAATGTATGAAACCAATGTCTTAAGTGGTGCCCTTCTCACTCAGCATTACCTGAAAGGAATGTTAAAAAGAAACTACGGTCGGATTGTCTTTGTTTCCAGTGAATCGGCTCTAAACATTCCCGTCGAAATGGTGCATTACGGAATGAGTAAAACAGCCCAACTTTCCATCTCGCGTGGCAGTGCTGAGATCACAAAAGGCTCCGAAGTTAGGGTCAATTCGGTTTTACCAGGACCTACCCTTTCGGAAGGTGTAGAAGATTTCATCCAAAGTCTAGCCAAAGCCCAAGGAAAAACCAACGAAGCGATGGCAAAAGATTTCATTGTAGAAAACCGTCCCACTTCCTTGGTCCAAAGGTTTGCAAAACCGGAAGAGATCGCAAACATCATCCTCTTTCTTGCCAGTGACCAATCCTCCATGATCAACGGAGCTTCGGTCCTTGCCGATGGTGGTGTCTTCAAATCCATTTGAACTGGGAAAACAGATGCGCAGTTTTTTCTAAATTTGCCAAAAGAGATTTTGCTTCATTTACAGAAAACTGCCAAATTTTCAAGCTGGAGTTGGTATGAAAGAATATGACATCCTTGTCATTGGGGCCGGAGCCGGAACCAAACTCGTCACTCCTCCCTCACTTATTGGCAAACGCGTAGCTGTCTTCGAAAAAGAAAGTCCGGGGGGAACTTGCCTCAACCGAGGTTGCATTCCATCCAAAATGGTGATCTATCCATCGGAGCTTATCCGAATGGCAAAAGACACCGAAAAGTTTCCTGTGTTTTTCAAAGAAAGACCAGAAGCGGATGTGGAGAAAATTTTCTTGCGTGTGAATGAAACGGTAAAACAAGATTCCGATTCCATTCCCATCGCTTATGATAAAAATCCGAATATCGACTTCTACCCAAAACAAGTTCGGTTTGTAAGTGAACGTGTTCTATCCGACGGAACAGAAACTTACACCGCCAAACATATATTTGTTGTGACTGGAACAAGACCCCATATTCCAGAAATTCCTGGACTAAAAACCACTCCCTTTTGGACTTCAAGAGAAGCCCTCTCACCAGATAAATTTCCAAAATCAATGATCATCATCGGAGGCGGTTTTATCTCTTTGGAACTCGGAGCCGCATACCAGGCTTATGGATGTCAAGTTACAGGACTTACCCGAACAGAAATTTTGCGAACTGCCGATGGAGATATCAAAAAAGAGCTAAGTAACCACCTCCCTTTCCCCATCGAATCTCACTACCAAATTGAAAAGGTAGAATTCGAAAACGGAGAGTTTCGCGTTACAGGAAAAACAAAAGAAGGAAAGAGCACAATCCATACCGCCGAACGTTTGCTTGTGGCAACGGGAATTCGTCCCAATACAGATGACTTAGGTTTGGAAAATACTAAGATCAAAACAAATGATGCCGGATACATCCTTGTAAACGATCACCTAGAAACCACGGAGCCTGGGATTTATGCATTTGGAGATGTGATTGGAAGGTATTTTTTTAGACACAGCGCCAACTTCGAAGGGGAATATCTATTCGAACATTTGTATGGTCCTAAGTCTAGTGCTCCCATCCAGTATCCACCCATGCCGGAAGCAGTCTTTACCCATCCCCAAATTGCCAGTGTGGGGTTTAACGAAGAAGAGCTCATCCAAAAACAAATTCCTTATTACAAAGGGGTCAATCCCTATTCCTCTAGTGCTACGGGTATGGCAAGAATGTCAGACTCTGGATTTGTGAAAGTTCTTGTTTCTGAAGAAACTGAAGAGGTGTTAGGTGCTCATATCATTGGTGAGGAAGCCGCCAACCTCCTCCACCAGATAGTGCTCGGAATGTATTTAAAGGCAAAACTAGATCAGTATTTAGGAATGATCTACATCCATCCCGCCATTTCGGAAATTACAAGAAATGCATTTCGTAAAGTCCGAGACGAAAAACAAAAAAGGATAAAAAAATGAAAAAGTTTTTATTCAATCGGTATGATAAAGATACCTTACTAAAAAAAGTATCCACCGATCCAAGGGAAAGAAGAGTGATCTCGTTTTACCGGTATGTAAAAATAGAAGATCCTGTTGCCTTTCGAGATAAACTCTATGATGTTTTTGAGGACCTGGGAATCCTTGGGCGAATCTATCTGGCAAAAGAAGGGATCAATGCTCAATTTTCCATTCCTGTCGAAAACTACGAAAAACTCAGAGCGACCGTTGACTCCATCGAAGAACTTACAAAAATTTACTTTAATGATGCAGTAGAAGACAAAAAGGAAAGTTTTATCAAACTCGCCATCAAGGTTCGCAAAAAAATTGTGGCTGATGGTTTAGACGATTCAAAGTTTGATCCTTCCGATGTCGGAACCCACCTAACACCTTTGGAATTCCACGCAGCTCTTGCAGAACCTGGAGTGGTGGTTGTGGACCTTCGGAATAACTATGAATCAGAAGTAGGACACTTTGAAAATGCCATCCTTCCTGACGTGGGAACGTTCCGAGAAGAGTTACCACTTGTTGAAGGTCTTTTAAGTGATGATAAAGATAAAAAAATCCTACTCTACTGCACTGGTGGAATTCGCTGTGAAAAAGCAAGTGCCTACTTAAAATACAAAGGTTATTCCAAAGTGCACCAACTCCAGGGAGGAATCATCAATTATGCAAAAGCAGTCCAAGACGCCGGTATCCCATCTAAATTCAAAGGGAAAAACTTTGTTTTTGATGATCGGCTCGGGGAAAGGATTACGGAAGATGTTCTAACCGTTTGTTATATCTGCGGAAAACCTAGCGACCGTCATACCAATTGCGCTAATCTCGGCTGCCACGTTCTCCTTGTTCAATGTGAGGATTGTGCAAAAGATCTCCTAAATTGTTGCTCCGAAGAATGTAAAAACATAGTCTTATTACCAGAAGAGGAACAAAAACTCTTAAGAAAAGAAAACAGGGTAAACAAAAAATACCCAACACACCACCTAACAAGAAAACTAGTAGGAAAATAAATGCAAGAATATGCAATCGAATTGGAGGGTTTGGAAAAAACCTATCCGAATGGAGTGAAGGCTCTTCGTTCCATTGATTTAAAAGTAGAATCCGGAGATTTTTTTGCTCTCCTCGGTCCAAACGGTGCCGGAAAATCGACCACCATCGGAATCTTAAGTTCCCTCATCAATAAAACAGGCGGAAAAGCAAAAATCTTTGGAGTGGATATTGATACCAATCCCGATCTTGCAAAAACCTATTTGGGAATTGTTCCCCAAGAATTCAATTTTGGAATCTTTGAAGCTGTAGAACAAATTCTCATCAACCAAGCTGGATTCTATGGGATGCCTTACAAGGAAGCCAAAGACAAAGTGGAATACTACTTAGAAAAACTATCCCTTATCGACAAACGGAAGTCAGCTGCCGGTCAACTCAGTGGGGGAATGAAACGTAGGCTTATGATTGCAAGAGCTCTCGTTCACGATCCGAAACTTCTCATTTTGGATGAGCCGACAGCCGGTGTAGACATTGAAATCAGAAGATCCATGTGGGAATTTTTAAAAGAACTCAACCATGCAGGAAAGACCATCATCCTTACTACCCATTACTTAGAAGAAGCAGAATCACTCTGTAAGAATATAGCCATCATCGACAAAGGGGAAATTGTAGAAAACACCTCGATGAAAAAACTATTACATCGTCTGGATAAAGAAACCTTAATCATCGATTTAAAAAAGTCCTTCAAAACAAAGCCAATATCCAAAAAATTTCATTGGGAATGGTTGGATGATCATACATTAGAGGTTCAGTTAGATAAAAAAGGATCAGTGAACCAACTCTTTACTGAACTTACTAAACTGAATTTGGAAGTACTCAGTCTACGAAACAAATCCAATCGATTAGAAGAACTTTTTTTGTCTCTTACAGGAAAAAACTAAATATGTGGAAACGTAATTTTACTGCCTTACAAACCATTGTTAGAAGAGAATGGATCCGTATCATCCGCATTTGGGTCCAAACTTTAATCCCCCCAGTCATCACGATGGCTTTGTATTTTTTAATCTTCGGTGAACTTGTGGGACGCCAAATCGGTAAAGTAGGAGAATTCACTTATATTGAATTCATTGTTCCGGGTCTCATTATGATGAGTGTCATCACTAATTCCTACAACAATGTGGTATCTTCTTTTTTCTCAAGTAAGTTCCAAAGAAATATTGAAGAGTTACTCGTATCTCCCACTTCTCCCTATACCATTGTGATTGGTTATACGTTTGGTGGAGTGGTTCGAGGACTTTTTGTAGGAGCACTTGTCACTCTCACTTCTCTATTTTTTACCAATCTAAGATTTCATAATCCTTTGGTGATTGTCTTTACAGTCATCATGACATCGATTCTGTTTTCCCTCGGTGGTTTTTTTAATGCTCTCTTCGCAAAAAAATTTGATGATGTCACCATCATCCCCACCTTTATCCTTACACCCCTAACTTATCTTGGCGGTGTGTTTTATTCCGTAAAAAACCTTCCTGTGTTTTGGCAGACAGTTTCCTATTGTAATCCCATCCTTTATATGGTAAACTTGTTTCGTTATGGTTTTATTGGAGTCACCGATGTGAATTTGTATTTCTCCTTTGGATTTATTATTTTACTTTCGGCTCTTCTTTTTTTTATCAATGTGAGGTTAATGAAAATTGGATATGGAATCAGAAACTAAAGAATCAACAAGACTAACACGGATGGAAACCATCCTGAGGAATCAGTTTGCACCAGAGGCCCTAACCCTTACCGATGTCTCGCTGGAACATGCGGGGCATCCAGGAATGACAAAAGGTTCTAAGGAAACCCACTTCCGCTTGCAAATGGTGTCTTCCCAATTTGCAGGTAAGTCCACTGTAGAAAACCACCGAGCAGTCTATTCTGAACTCGCCCCGGAATTCAAAAAAGGCCTCCATGCATTGGAAATGGACCTTTCTGCCCCATAACCCCGTCTAATCTATATGACCAAACCCGTACTTGTCAGTTTTAAACTTTGTCCTTTTGTCCAACGGTCCGTAATCAATCTATTGGAAAAAAAAGTAGATTACGATATCAAATACATTGACCTCGCGAAAAAACCGGATTGGTTTTTAAAGATTTCTCCTTTTGGAAAGGTTCCCGTCTTACAGATAGGAGACGATGTGATTTTTGAATCGGCTGTCATCAATGAATACCTGGATGAAACCAATGCACCAGCTCTTCACCCTAAAGACCCTATCCAAAGAGCCAAACATCGTTCCTGGACCGAATTTGCCAGCGCCCTCCTCGTCGACCAATACGGATGGACGATGGCCAAAGAAAAATCAGACGCTGATAAAAAGAGAGAGGAGATCCTTTCCAAGTTTAAAATTTTAGAAGCAGGCCTTCCCTCCCCTTCTGGAAGTAATCTCTTCTTTGCCGGATCCCAAATGCATTTAGTGGATACCGCATTTGCCCCTTTCTTTATGCGTTTACAATTTTTGGCAGAGCATAATCCAGAGTTCTATTTGCTTGGAGACTTTCCGAAGATCCAAAAATGGAGCGAAACTCTACTTTCACTGCCTTCGGTAAAGAATTCTGTTTTACCAGAAGTGCCTAAAGAATATCTTGAATTTATCAAAGCCCACCATTCCTGGATGGGAGGAATACTATAGGATGACAATCCCGGAAATCCAAAAGAAAATTGAAGATGGCCTTCCCGGTAGCAAAGTGGAAATTTTAGATCCTTACAGGGATGGAGTCCATATCAAAGCAGTGGTAACCTTTTCTGGTTTTGCTGGCAAAGGTCTGATTGAACAACACCGTATGGTCTATGCCACTTTAAAAGATGAATTAAAAGAAGAAATCCATGCCTTGGCATTGGAAACTAGGAGCGAATAACCATGGAACAAGAGTTAAAGGATAAAATTGAATCCTTAATCAAATCGGAAAACGTATTTCTATTTATGAAAGGAACCCCGGATATGCCGCAATGCGGATTCTCTGCAGGTGTTGTTACCACACTCAAACAACTAGGAATTCCTTTCGGTTCGTTTAATGTTCTTTCAGATATGAAAATCAGAGAAGGAATCAAAGAATATACCAACTGGCCAACCATTCCCCAACTCTATGTTAAGGGTGAATTTGTAGGTGGACACGACATCACCATCCAAATGGCCCAGTCGGGTGAACTAACAAAAAAAGCTGGTTAATTTCCATGATTCGCCTCTACCAGTATGACACTTGCCCTTACTGCCAACGAGTGATTCGAACGATTGAATCCCTGGGCCTAGTTTTGGGTAAGGACGTCGAATACGTAGAGGCTTCTTACGGGACTCCTGGTCGAGCCGAAGTGGTGAAACTTGGAGGTCAATCCCAAGTCCCCTTCCTTGTAGATGGGACAGTGCAGATGTATGAATCTGCCGACATCATTTCTTACCTAAGATCCAAATATACTTAAGCCATCAATCAAAACCAAGTAAATCCAAAATCCGATCTCCCACAAACCTTGGTTTGCCGGAATACGGAAACTCATGGATGTACAATACTGGATTGAAATTAATTTCTAAAATGGCATAGGTTTTTGGATCTGGTTTGGAATCTATTTGGGATGAGATGATATCGATTCCACAAATTACGGCACCCGCAGCTTTTGCCGCAGAAACAGCTATGGATTTAAATTCTGGATGCACTAAATCCGTAACATCCAGGGAATCCCCCCCAGTGGATATATTGGAATTCTTGCGAAGGAAAATCTGTTTGCCTGAACCTGGAATTGAATCAAAATCCAAACCCTGGTCTTTGAGAATGGCTAGTTCCACTTCAGACTCTTGAATCTTTTCCAAAGCGGTTTTATGACCTTCGCCACGCCTTGGGTCTTCATTTTTCTTTAGAATCAATTCCCGGATGGAACTTTTTCCATCACCCACCACATTGGCAGGCACCCGATTGCAAACAGCAATCACTTCATCACCTAATACCAAAAAACGGTATTCTGGACCCTCGATAAATTCTTCAATGATGATGGAACTAGAAAGCCCTAAGGCTATTTGAACAAAGTTTATAAACTTTTCTTGAGAGTCACCCGGATTAGAAATTCCAATCCCTAGACCAAAGTTTGTAGTGACCGGTTTGATTACTTTCTTTCTGTCCAAAAAAAATTCATAATCTTTTAATGCACCTTCTAACGAAGAATAGTTCCTACCCACAGGAACACGGATCCCATTTTCATCTAACACCAATTTGGATGCGATTTTATTCTCCATCACAAGATAAGTCATAAGACTATCCAATCTGGTTTTACTTGCTTCTTTGACAAATTCAATATGACTGCCTTGTTTTAGTCGAAGAAAGTTTTCCTTTCTATCGACCATTTCCACTGCAATTCCCCGAGCCAATGCGTCCCGAATGATGATCTGTGTAGAGATTTCTAAATCTTCATAACCACTAGGTAAAAGTTTGGTATCTGCCACTCGTTCAAACTCCACTGCAAAGTTTTAAGGGTTTGATTTGAATCGGTTTTTGATTTTTCTTTAAATGGCTTCCCTCTAAAGTTTCGATCTTTTGTTGTTCGTAAATTGATTGGACACTTAAGTCCTCGAAGTATTTGATTTTATTAGGGGGAAGTGGATACTGCAACATTTCTTCTTTATGCGATTTGGCAAGAGTTAGACCAAACTCGCGAAAACTAGATTTATGAATTTCTAAATCCAACTCAGACATCTCCGAACCTAAATGGCTTGGGTCATCCCACTTTTCCCACTGGGCCTCCCAAGCCTTACTAAAAGGACCACTAGCATCATTTTCATCCAAAAGGTCGGCAATGGGTTGGATTTCTACAAACAGTTGGTAAACCAATTCGCGTAGAGTTAGATCCTCTCCCAAAAATTTGATTTTTGTATCTTCCTTTCTTCCAAACCAAGTAGTTACTTCTTGGTTCTTTCTCCAATCAGCCATCTCCACCAAATCAGCCTTAGCGGACTCATTCAACATACAATAGAGTAAAACCGTATGTAAAAAATAAAGACGGTTTTCTTCAACACCAATAGGAGAGAATGGATCTAAATCCAAAAGTCGGATTTCTAAATACTCTACACCTCGCTCCATAAGAGCATCCACTACTCTTTCGTCTCCTTTCGGAACTTGTTTGGGGCGGACAAGAGAATAATATTCGTTTTCCAATTGCAGGATATGATCATTCAACTGGTTCTTGGATTTACCATTGTACTGTTTGTAACCTGAATACGATTTCGAAACCACATGGCACATTCCGTAAGCATATTCTTCCAATGAATTGACAGAAATTGGGTATTTACCTTGTACTTTACTCGTATAACCTATATTAGACAAACGAAGGGTAGTTGCATAGGGTGCTTTTAGTGTTTTAGAATCGACCTTTCGTATTTGTTTACTTTCTTCAGTGAATGTAATGTCTGTTAAACTTGAGGATCCAAATAAATACAAAAGTGCCGGAGAAATTCTATAAAAATTGCGAATGGTATCAAAATAGATCTGAGATTTTGTAGCGGGAGTTAATGGTTTTTTAAATCTTTTTTCCGAGACGATAGACAAAAGACATGTATCAAAGGATATATTGTAATGAACACCTGAGATGGTTTGCATCTTCTTTCCATAACGATGCCCAAGACCATTGCGATAGATTGTTTTTTTTCGTCCTTCCGTAGAGGTTCCGTAGTTTCCCACTTCGATTTTATTTTCAGCAGGCAAAACCGGTGGCATACTAAAAGGCCAGAGATATTCCGAATCTAAGTTCTGTGCAGTGAATGCATGTAACTCGGTGAGTTCTTTTAAGGCATCCGGAATGGATTTGTGAATATTGGTAGCATACTCAATTTGAGCTTCGGCAAAGTCTGTTTTAATCAAGGGATGAGTAAGACTTGAACCCAAAGCCTTTGGATGGGGTTTTGCAGAAATTTGCGACTTCCCATCTACCCTCACACTTTCCCTTTCTAACCCATGTTTGGCGCTCAGTAAACAGGCTCTATATTCTTCTGATAATAAACTATTTGTTGAATTCTTTTTCGTCGACGTTAATAACTTTTTTTTCATGGTTTAAAAACCTAAAGGGACTCCTTCCCCTTTGGGATCAGACACGCCAATTAAGCGGTCTCCCTCTCTCGTAACGGCAAACACTTTAGCACGATGCCTAATATATTGGACTTGATAAAAGGGCAATTCCGACTGAGGATAACTGTCTTTTATTTCAGGATCCAAAAAAATCTGATCGGGCCTGAATTGGTGGTGGATCCGAGGATAAGATACACTTTCATAGAGGTCTCGCTTTTGGATCAAATACCGGTAGAGGGTATTAAAGATAGAAGTGGGAATCTGTGAACCACCGGGGGCTCCTATCACTATCTTTGTTTTTCCCGTGGAATCAAGAAGGATGCTAGGACTCATACTCGAAAGAGGAGTTTTACCAGGTTCAATCGAATTGGCCTTCGAACCCACAAGACCGTAAAGGTTTGGTACACCAGGGGCAACGGCAAAGTCGTCCATGGTATTGTTCAGTATAAGGCCTGTTCCTGGAACCATCTGGACGGCTCCAAAAATCCCATTGACTGATTGTGTTGTCGAAACGGCATTCCCATCTTTATCTAAAATGGAGATATGAGTGGTATTATAAGATTCAGGTTTCTTTGGTTCTTCTTGTGACGGAGGCCAACTTCCAGAAACAACTTTCCTTTCAATCTCATTTGTTTCCTCTTTAGCATAAGCTTGTGATAGAAGTTTGGAAACAGGAATGTTTGTGTATAATGGATCACCACCCAGTTCCGCACGGTCTCGGAAGGCAACCCGCATAGCTTCCGTAATACGAATGACTTCCCCCACATCCCCTTTCGGAAAAGTATCGCGATTTTGCATTTCTGAATACAAATGCATCATTGTCACAAGATGGACTCCGGAACTGGGCGGAGGCATGGAAAGAATGGTATGCCCCCAAACAGAACTTACCAAAGGATCACTTACCTTCACTTGGTAATTCTTAAAATCCTCTAGTGTGATAAATTCCTGATATTCGGAATAATAACGGGAAACCAGCTGGACCGTTTCCCCATCTGAAAATTCTTTTTCCGCATTCTCCATGATTCGTTCTAAAGTTTTGGCAAAATCTTCTTGGACGAGAAGTTCGCCTTCTCTGATGGCGCGGTTATCAATCCCAAATACTTTTTGCATGGCTGGATTCATCTGTTGCCAAGTTTTTGTTATGGCAAAAGCTAAATCTCCATAAACAGAAAATCCAACTCTCGCATAACGAAGGGCTGGTGCTAGGATGGAACTCAGTGGTAGTTTTCCATGTTGTTTCTGAATTTGTAAAATTCCTTGTACAGTTCCGGGAACTCCAGCACTGTAAGGCCCTTTAAGAGTTTTCTCCGGGATGACAGTGCCATCTTCTTTAAGGTAAAATGATGCGACTCCTTTTTTGGGAGAACGTTCTCGAAAGTCGTAAGCCCACTTACCCTTCGCTGGCAAATGCACTACAGCAAACCCGCCGCCAAAAAGACCCGTGGAATGGGGACGAAGGACAGAGATGGCAAAACTTGCCGCGGCAAAAACATCTACCACATTTCCCCCTTGTTTCCAAACCTCCATTCCTGCTTGGGAAGCCAGTGGATGGTCCGAGGCAATGATGATTTCTTTGCCAGAAAATTCATACCTGGTCCGTTTATCAGAAGCACCTTCAATTTGAGGGAGAGTGGCAAAAACTGTCGGTTTGGAGTTAAAGGAGTCTTTAAAAAAGGGAATCGACTCACAACTGTTAAAGAATAAAAGAAGAACCAACCAATAGCTAGTTCTGAAAATAAAATTCAATCGAAGATCCCCATTTGCATTTTGGCTTCTTCACTAGCCATCGCACGCGGTTCCCATTTCGGATTCCAAACTACATGGACTACGGCTTCACTGATTCCATCCACACGAAGGGCATGGTTTTCAATGTCTTGTTTCATTTGTGGGCCAGCAGGACAAGCGAGAGAAGTATAGGTCATGGTGATGTCCGCCTTCTCTCCTTCCACTTTGATGTCATAAATCAAACCCAATTCAATCAGCGAAATTCCAATCTCTGGATCTTCGACCATACGAACACTATGGAATACTTCCCATTCTTTCTCTGTTTCAGGATCACGAATCATATCATTTCCTCACTCAATTTTACTAAGGTTTGCCAGGGCAAAAGCCCACAACGATAACGACCAGGATGTGTTCGAAGGTTTCTAAAAAAGGATATCTCTTCTGGATCTTGAAACAAGCTAGAATCCACCCCATCCAAAAAAAATTTTCGCTCTTGCAAATAAGACGGAAAGTCCTTCCGTCGCAGAGCTGATTTATTCTTAAAAAGAAGTCCTGCTGCTGCAGAACAAATAGAACAAGACTCACCACCGAGCCCTAAAATTTGGATCGAATTGTCTTTTTCCAATTGGTAGTAGATAATAATTTCATCGCCGCAGAGTGGATTGAGTCCCTTTACCACCCGATGGTCAATCACAGGTTTTTCCCAGACTGCGAAGGACTTCCAACGCAGGAAATCTTCGATGTTACTTTCTTGCGACACGACCGAATATTGATTTTACTTTATCAATAGAATGAACTAGTGCATCGATATCTTCTTTTGTATTATAAAGATAAAAGGAAGCGCGACAAGTTCCTGGAATGGCCAATTGTTTCATCAGTGGTTGACAACAGTGGTGACCCACTCGAATGGCAACACCTTCCTCATCTAATATCGAACCAACATCATGAGGATGGATTCCATCCATAGTAAATGAAACCACACCACCCCTTTTGTCTAAATCCTCAGTACCATAAATTTGAAGTCCACCGATCCGATTCAACCTTTCCAATGCATATTCGGTTAACATCCGTTCATGTTCTTTGATATTCTTCATTCCTACTTTTTGTAAGTAATCCAAAGCATGGCTAAATCCAATCACTCCTGCGATGTTCGGAGTACCTGCTTCTAGTTTAGCAGGTAGGGCCGCATAAGTAGAACTTTCCAATTCTACAGATTCAATCATATCCCCACCTCCAAGCCAAGGAGGCATAGCTTCTAAAATTTCTTCCTTCCCAAAAAGAACTCCCACACCTGTGGGCCCAAGCATCTTATGGCCTGAAAATGCATAAAAATCTACATCCATATCCACCAAATGGATTGGCATGTGACAAGCTGCCTGTGCCCCATCGACCAAAATTTTAGCCCCCACCTGGCGGACACGGTCGATAATCTTTGTTAGGTCATGTATTGTTCCCGTCACATTGGACATTTGGCTGATCGCTACCAGTTTCGTTCGTTTGGTAATGATCTCGTTTAAGTTAGATAAATCGTAAGTGGTGTCCTCTTTGATAGGAATGAATTTTAAAAATGCTTTTTTCTCCTGAGCCAACATCTGCCAAGGGACTAAGTTGGAATGATGTTCCTGAACCGATAAAACAATCTCATCCCCTTCTCCAATATGCGTTCTACCCCAGGCCTGTGCCACAAGGTTTATGGAATCCGTTGTCCCGCGAGTGAAGATAATCGCTTTAGCACATTGTGCCTGGAAAAAATGAGAAGTTTTGATTCTTGTGCGTTCAAAAAGTTCGGTTGCATGTTGGGAGAGATAATACACTCCTCTATGAATATTTGCATTGTCGTTCGCATAATAGTTGCTAGTGGCATCGATCACAGATTTTGGTTTCTGTGAGGATGCTCCATTGTCTAAGTATACAAGCGGTTTCCCATTGGGTAAAATGCGAGATAGTATCGGAAAGTCTTTTCGTATTTGGTAAGGATCTAAATTCATACCGCCTCCAAATCGATTTCCAAGTCATCACCCACCACACGAACAGGAAAAATCACAAGAGGTTCTGTTGCCGGAAGGGCCAAAACTTCCCCACTGCGAACATCAAATTTTGCAAAATGTCTTGGGCAAGTGATGACACAACCTTCTAACTTCCCACAAGAGATTTCTTCTCCATCATGGGTACAAGAATCTTCAAAGGCGTAGTATTTTCCTTCTACTTGGGTCACAACCACATTGAAATGCCGGGTTTTGACAACAACCAAACTGCCTTCGCCTACTTCAGAAACGGAGATCAACTTTTTAAAGGCCATTATTTGCCTCCTACGAGAATCTCTTTGATTTGAGATTCTAAAGACAATTTCACTTCTTCCGAAAAACCAATCGAATGGATGGTCTCTCCATAAAAAGCAGTCACAAGTAAGGACTTGGACTCTGCAGGTGTTAGACCGCGAGAGAGAAGATAAAAATACTGTTCTTCATCAATGTCCCCCACAGTAGCTCCGTGAGTACAAGATACATCTTCGGCAAGAACTTCCAATTTTGGATTTGCTTCTGCCCTTGCTTTTTTATTTAAAGAAAGGTTAAAAGACTCTTGGTGGGCTGTCACCTTTTTCAAGTTTGGTGGAATAATCAAATTTCCAGTGAAAATATGGTGGGATTTGTCAGTAACGATGGCTTTGTAACTGATTTTACTTGTAGTATGATCAGCATGATGGTACATCTCCATCTCTAAATCTTTTAAGTTCCTTCCCCCCAGGGCAGAAACTCCATCTACAATCACTTCTGCACCTTTCCCAAGTAAGTGCGCATGTAAAAACAATTTAGATCGAAATCCACCAATAGGAAAGTGGTGGAATTTAACTTGGGAATCGGCATGAGAAAGAATGGCTACACTACGAAACCTATACAAATCAAAATCACTAGATTCTCTATCTAAAACTTCTAAAAAAGAAGCTTCTTCTGTAATATAAAAGTCCAAAGAGGAAGAGAGATGGAGGGCATCTGTTTCGTGAATGTGTTCCAATTGATTCTGAATTTTCGCGGTTTTTCCCGACTTCAAATAGAAAATCCGAACAGAAAACTTAGGCTCATCACCCAACTCCTGAAAAACAAACTCACTTTCCCCTTCTTCCAAAAAAATGAGTTCATAACTTGGTGCCACAACCAAACTTAAATAAGCAAAATAGTCTTTTGGGATATATTTTAAAATATCAGAAAGAATTCCATCAACCGTCTCATCAACTAACGAAGGTTCGCTTGCTGACTCGTCAGTAATCTTAGTAGAAATTTCTTTGGGATCAAATTTTAATTCCTTCCAGTCTACGGAAGCCAAAGGAAATTTTCTCCAGGACTCGTTGGAATCTGTCGGAATTTCTAACTTACTCCAAATTTCTAAAATGGTTTTTCGAAATTCTTTTGTTCGTTCTTTGGAGAGAACCAATCGATTTCTCGTGAGTGAGGAATTCATTTGACTCCTTCTCTCTCCAAAATCCAGTCGTAACCCACTTCTTCTAATTTTAAGGAAAGATCTTTGCCACCAGTTTCTAGAATTCGACCATCAGCAAACACGTGTACAAAATCAGGCACAATATAGTTCAACATACGTTGGTAGTGAGTGATTAGTAAAATAGAACGTTCAGGATTTCTGTTGGAATTAATTCCTTCCGATACAATTCTTAAAGCATCAATGTCGAGTCCTGAATCGGTTTCATCCAAAATAGAAAGAATGGGTTTAAGCAAACTCATTTGCAAAATTTCTGCACGTTTTTTTTCTCCGCCAGAAAATCCATCGTTCACATAACGACCGATAAATGATTGTGGAACTTCGAGAAGATCCATCGATTGTTTTAATTCTTGTTTGAATTCTTTGACGGGAACATCTTTTCCTCTATGGGCTTTGAGAATAGATCTTAAAAAATTTCCAATCGTAACCCCAGGAAGCGCCGTCGGGTATTGGAAGGATAAAAATAATCCGAGCCTTGCCCTTTCATCCGTGGATTTATTTAAAATGGACTCCCCCCGAAAGAGGATGTCTCCAGAAGTAATCGTGTATTTCGGATGACCGAGAATGACATTGGAAAGAGTACTCTTTCCGGATCCGTTGGGTCCCATTATGGCGTGGACCTCGCCGGGCCCGATGGAGAGATTAACCCCTCGGAGGATCGTTTTGTCCCCTACATTGGCGTGTAGAGATTTAATTTCGAGAATAGCGGACAAGGTGGTATCCTGTTTTGTATATATTTAGAATGATTCTATATTTTAGACGAATCCCTTCTACCAGGAAAAAGCACCACTCAAAAAAAACAAGATTCTATTCCGACCAACCTACCTGAGCAATTAGGATCTTTCCATCCATCAGGGAGAAGGTAAAAATCACATATTGGTTTTGGTTCGAAATGTCGTATAAAGGATAGGTCACTCCCCATTTCTTTCGAAACCGTTCCGATTCCTCTTTGTGTTTCAAAAAATAAGGTTTCCAAGCATAATTGTTTCCAATTTGGCGAGATCGTTCCAAATACCCGCCATTCATACGATCCAAATCGTACGTGGGAGTGATTTGATAACCTTCCTCATCACAAACAAAGACTTTTAGGATTTCTCTTGGCAAAGACCCCAGGATTTGTCCAAACCGGTAAGAAAAATCATCCGCTTTGGTATCTGAAAGTTCATAAAAAAGGTCTTGGAGTTGGTCAATGATCCTTTGTTCCCGCATTCCTTTTTCCCGAAGTTCCCGGGAACGA
Source organism: Leptospira wolbachii serovar Codice str. CDC (assembly GCF_000332515.2). Classification (NCBI taxonomy): domain Bacteria; kingdom Pseudomonadati; phylum Spirochaetota; class Leptospiria; order Leptospirales; family Leptospiraceae; genus Leptospira; species Leptospira wolbachii. The sequence goes on along the minus strand of NZ_AOGZ02000008.1, from coordinate 258,430 downwards.
ACATTGGAAAAGTTTTCTAAAACCGTTTTCATTTTATCAGAGAAAGTATTGCGGTTGAGAAAATGAGGATTCGGGGTTGAGAAATAGTACCCTTGCAAAAGGTTCGCTCCCATAGAAAGCGCAAGGTTCATCTCTTCTTCGGTTTCAATTCCTTCAAAGAGGAGTTGGCTTCCTAGTTTTTGAGACATTTCCGAAATGGCACCTAGGACTTGTTTGAAAGAATTTTTATTCAAACTTTCTCTCATAATGCGAATGTCGACCTTCATGATATCGGGGTGGAGATACCCAATCCTTTCTAAATTGGAAAAACCAGTTCCCAAATCATCGATAGCAATTTTAAGTCCATAATCCCTAAAAATCTGCACAATTTGGATGAGGCGGTCAATCGAACCGTCAAATTCATCTTCGGTGATTTCGATAACCACCTGGTTGCGATCAATTCCATACTTTTCGATGAGTTGGATGATATGAAAGTTTTCTGCAAATAAATCCGTATGATGGACCCGGGATAAGAAGTTCGGCATCATATTGAAAAAGAGTTTCGTACGCAGCGAACTCTCTTTTAAGGTCTGGACTGCCTTTTCCCTAAGGATGCGGTCGATATTGTAGACAGGAACCGGATCCTGGTCCCGATTGTGGAAAAGTTCGCCTAAAGAGTGGTAGGTATTTTTCTCAGGATTGTACTGCCGTCCGAGTACTTCATAAGCAGAAATGGAGCGATTGATCGCATTGACGATGGGTTGGAAATGAGGGACAAAGTATGTCTCGTTCCAAAACTGGTTTCCTTCCGTTGATTCCGTTGTGAACATGGTTCCCTTTCGTCCAGGCTAGAACCAAGTTCAAAACTGACAAGTCAAAATCCCTAAATTTGAGACAATCTCAAGGAAATTTGACTCAAAAATGCCCAAAATATGTCAATTTGACTCAGATTGTGTACCCATCGGGGACGGCGGTATGGCGAGGAACTACGATGATTCCCTCCCGGATCCGCACATATTCGTCCTCATACTCCTGGAGATTCTGTTCGTTTAACAGCCGAACGTTGGCGCCTATCGCACAATCTTTCTCGACAATTGTCCGTCGTATTTCGCAGTTAGGTCCAATCCCAATAGGGATTTTCCCTGACTTACGATCAAAGTATCCATAGTGGTCAAGACCCATAATGATGGAGTCATAGATTTTGGTACCCGATGCGATGAGTTGACGCACTCCAATAATGGAACGGTGCACCTCACACTGGTTTAGGATCGTCCCTTCAGAAATCAGGGCTTGGTTAACAACCGCTTGGATGATCTTGGAAGGGGGAAGTGCTCGGGCCCTCGTATAAATAGGAGTTTTTTCTAGATAAAGATTAAACTTAGGGATGTGGTCGGTTAACATTAAGTTGGCTTCGTAAAAAGCGCGGATGGTTCCAATATCTTCCCAATAACCATCGTAAGTATAAGCCTTTACCTTTCTTTCTCGGATAGCTCTCGGAAGGATTTCCTTTCCAAAGTCTGCCATATTCCGATCTTCTAATACATCGATCAGAGTGGATGTATTAAAAATATAAATTCCCATATTAGCGAGAAAGGACCCATTCTTTGTACGGCAAGATTCCACTTGGCTTACGTCTTGGGGTTTTTCTATGAATTCCTGGATGAACCCACCCACTCCCGCTTTCACAATCCCAAGCCCATAAATTTGGTCTTCGGGAATGGCATTGGTTGCTACGGAAATTTCTGTTTCTGGATCCATAAGATGGCTCTGCATAAAATCAGATAAGTCCATATTGTACAATTGGTCCCCAGACAAAATAAGAACGTATTTGGGTTTTTGTTCTCTGATATAAGGGAGGACTTTTCTTACCGCATCGGCCGTTCCTTCAAACCAATTGGCACTGGATACAGTTTGTTCTGCAGCGATGATCTCCACAAAACTCTTTTGGTGGATATTATTGGTAGCGTAGGTACGGTTGATATGGCGATTTAAGGAATAGGAATTGAACTGAGTCAGGATAAATATCTTTTCAAAACCACTGTTAAGTGAGTTAGAAATAGGAATGTCAATGAGTCGGTATTTTCCTCCGAAACTCACTGCAGGTTTGGATCTTTTTTCTGTAAGAGGTAATAAACGAGTTCCTTTCCCTCCACCTAAGATGATGGTCAAAACTTCATCCTTCTTTAGAATGAAGTCCACGCAATCAATAGAGTCTTCTTGAAATCGCATACCTTCCCTTGTAAACCAATAGGACAAAAAAGCAAGAAAAGGTTACAAGATTTCTATTTTTTTAATAGAGCTTCTAAGATTTGTTTTCCATCCATCTTACCAGTATAGGGATTCACAGCTCGTTCTGGATGTGGCATCATTCCTAAAACATTTCCCGCTTCGTTACAAATACCTGCGATATCATGTAAAGATCCATTTGGATTTTCTTTGTAACGAAAAACCACTTGGCCATTTTTTTCTAATCGTTCTAAAGTATCCGAATCTGCAAAGTAGGCCCCTTCTCCATGAGCAATGGGAATACTTAAATTCCCCTGAAGTCCCTTTGCGATTTTATTTTCCGCAACAGGAATGAGATCCACATCTTTACAAATGTATTTGAGAGTTCGGTTATGAAGGAGAGCTCCAGGAAGGAGTCCCGATTCTGTCAGAATTTGGAATCCATTACAAACTCCCAAAACCTTTCCGCCTTTCTTGGCATAACTCACAACTGATTCCATGGCATTCGAAAATTTGGCCATAGCCCCGCAGCGTAAATAGTCTCCAAAAGAAAAGCCACCGGGAAGGACCACGAGGTCAGGAAGGTCAGTAAAGGAATCCTTATACCAAGTGTAATCTACTGAAGCTCCAAACTCCGATGCGAGAACTGTCCCTACATCCTTATCACAATTGGAACCAGGAAAGGTGACAACTCGAACCTTCATACCTTTTCCACAACCAAACGGTAGGTCTCAATCACTTGGTTTACAAGGACCGATTCACAAATTTCTTTTGCCAAGGATTCTGCATCAGATTGAGAATTGGCATCGATTTTCATTTCGATGTATTTTCCTACTCTTAGGTCTGTAACAGAATTTTTCCCTTGGTCGTGAAGGGTGCGGAGAACCGTTTGCCCTTGCGGGTCGAGAACGGATTCTTTGAGGGTGACATTTATTTTTGCGACAAACATAGCGTGATTTTATCTTCCAATTCCAAGTATTTTTTACGTAGTTCCAGGATCAAGGATTCGGGTAAATGGGGGGCCGGGGGATTTTTGTCCCAATCGGTTGATTCTAGCCAATTTCTAAGGATTTGTTTATCAAAACTGGCCGGAGTTTTCCCAAGCTCGTAAGTGGATGCGTCCCAATACCTGGAAGAATCCGGTGTCAAGATTTCATCGATGAGGATCGGTTTTCCATCAATGAGTCCAAATTCAAATTTGGTATCACAAAGAAGGATTCCTTGTTTTGCCATCAGCTTGTGAGCCGTGTTGTATAAATAAAGAGAAAGTTCTTTTAGTTCGCCAAAGAGTTTTTCCCCTACTTCTTTTTCCATGGTGGATTCACTTACGTTCTCATCATGACCAGAATCATTTTTACGAGCTGGTGTAAAAATAGGAGTTTCAAATTGATGGGATTCCAAAAGTCCCTTGGGATAAGGAACATGAGCAATGGTTCCTTCCGTTTTGTATTCCTTCCAAGCCGAACCAGTCAGATACCCGCGAACCACACATTCGAAATCAATCCGTTTTGCTTTTTTGACAAGGACCGATCTACCTGCGAGGGATTGATCATTTTGGAAGGGTGATGGAAATTGAGAGACATCATCAGTAACCAAATGGTTCGCAATATTTGGAAATTGACGAAACCAAGCTGTAGAAATCCGTGTCAGGATTTTTCCTTTATCCAAAACAGGTTCTTCAAAAACAACATCAAAGGCAGAGATACGGTCAGTAGCCACAAGAAGGAGAGATTCTCCTAAATCATAAACATCTCTTACTTTGCCCTTATAACTGGGAGTTGGAATCATAATTGTATACACACCATCGCCATATCATCACTCGGAGTGGAAGATCCGCAGAATTCTAAAATTTTATTTTGAACAGTTGGTAAAATATCTGTTCCTGACTTTACAGACTCATGAAAGATTTCTTTCATTCCGTCCTCTGTAATGTATTCAGACTTTGGGTTCATCGCTTCACTGGCCCCATCCGTATACATAAAAAACATTGAACCTGTTTTTAACTGGACCGATTGAACTTCATCGGTGGCGCTAAAGTTGATTCCCATAATCATGGGACTCATTCCTTTCAGAAACTTTGTTTCGCCATCGATATAAACTATGGGAGCAGGATGACCCCCATTGATATACGAAAGTTTTAGGTCTTGGTCAAGGATCGCATAACAAAATGTAATGGCATAGTCTTCAGGAAGGACTAACTCCATATTTTTACGCAAATGAGCCACTCGTTCCCGAAGTCCCATACTCGAAACTAAATTAAAAAGTTGCATCTTAAACATGGCGCCAATCAGAGCTGCACTGGGTCCATGTCCCGAACAATCGGCGATGACAATATGAAGTTTTTTTTCTTCGATCCAAGAATCTACAAAGTCGCCGCCAATTTGCAAATAAGGATGAAACAAAGTTTGGGCCTTGATTCCATTCCAGATAAAACTTTTTTCAGGGATGAGTTGGTCCTGAACCCGTCTTGCGGTTTGTAATTCTTTTTCGTACTTACTTTTTTGCCTGTACAACTCGTCTTGTAAGTCTTTCAAACGAATGACAGAATGGATTTTGGCAACCAACTCTCTTTTGTTAAATGGTTTGTTGATAAAATCATCCCCACCATTTTTCATTGCTTCTTGAAATCCTACTTCTCTTTCAATGGATGTGATAAAAAGGATGGGAAGGAGTTTGAACTGGTCCATGGTTCGGAGTTCCCGACAAAAAGAAAACCCATCCTGAACAGGCATATTCACATCTAACAAAAGAGTATCAATCGCGGTATTTAGGAGAACAAGGCGTGCTTCTTCTGCAGAAAAAGCGGTATAAGTTTTGAACCCCTCTTGTTGCAAAAGGTATTTCAAAAGTTCCACATTTTCAGGAACATCATCTACAATGAGGATGGTATGAGCCGGTTCTTCTGTTCCCATGGTTTATTCCAGTTCCGATTTCAGTTTGGATCTGATATCATGGATTTTTTCACTGCGGTTGGAAACAAGAAAAAGGAAAAGAAATAGGAAGTGGAAGGCAATTACCCCGAGCCACATGCTTTGTTTCATGTCCGAATCCATTCCCCCTTTTCCGAGAACGCTACTCGGATGGTTTCCTGGATTTTCAATCCAACGGATGGCTCCCCAGGTTAGGATGGCACTGACTGCACAAAGAACGGAAAGGTAAGCAGAAAGGATGGCCTTTTTTGTTTTTGCAGGAACTAAATAACGAAAAATAAAATAACTAACAAGAGAAATACAAAGAATAAAAAACGATTGCAACCTAGCATCTGTTTTGTCCCAAGGAACTCCCCAGGCACTATAGGCCCAAATCGGTCCAGAGAACAAAACCCCTACCGCAAACAAAAAAGAAAGTTGGTTTGCTGTGAAAGCAAGCCTGTCCCAAAGCATATTTCTAGTAAAAAGAAAAATTAGGGAAAAAAGGAAGGAGAGAATAGGCCCATATAACGCAACCCAGGCGACAGGAACGTGTAAGTAAAAGATCCGATGGCTGAGTCCTTGCTCCAAAATGACGTTAGGATAGACAAGCGAAGTAATCACTGCAAAGACAAGTGACGTACAAACGACGAGATAAAAACCGATGTCGAAAACAGGGTGGAATATCCGAATCTTACGTTCCATTTTTTTCCAGATTTTCAGGGATGGAAAGAAATTCTAGGAGAAAACAAGGTCTTAATGCTCATTCCGTAGAATCTCAATCATCACCGAACCAAGAGTTGCATAAAATAACATAAAAAACAAAAGAAGTCCCACAGAAGGTAGGTAAAACCCTGGTTCCAACCAATACCTATGTTCGGCTTCCAATCCGAAAAGAAAAAGGGGAATGGAAAAGGGAAGTTGCAAAAGAGGAATGATGATTTCTTTTAAGCGGCTTTCAAAAGCAATGAGGCCGAGTGAGACTCCCAAAAATACCAAACACCCACTCCCCAAGTTTGCAAAAAGCCACTCTCCCCAATACCGTTCGATACTCATGTTTTGAAAGAAAACAGAAAGGACAAGGACAAGGGCACCATTGACTAAAATGGTACAAAACCATATAGCAAGGGACTTAGCTAAATACAAAGAGATAGGGCTAACAAAGGATAAACTTGCTTCCCAACCCATGGATTCCCTTTCTTCCCAAAGGCTTTGGCTCACAATTACAAAGTTCAGTAAAAAAATAGTGGCCCATTTGATGCCCCGAACACTCCGTTCGGACAACATTTCATTCACTTCAATCGAGGTGTAAAAAATAAAAACAACGGATACACTTAAAGTGAAAAGTGAAACCACTCCCCCAAGCGAACGACCAATCAAATAAAATTCTTTTTTAAGTAAGGTGAGTAACAAACACTCCTCCCTTCTCAATTTGTAATTGGGAGCTACATTGCAATTCCTTGGGTATGGAATGGAGAACAATTAAAATGAGTCTTGATTTTGATTCTTCATTTAAGAGCCCGCTTAATATTCTCGAGGAATCCGCATCCAACCCCGTATAGGGTTCATCGAATAAAACCACTTCTGCCGAAGAAAGTAAGGTTCTTAAGATCGCTACTTTCTGTTTCATTCCACGAGAAAATGTATGGATGGGATCCCAAATTCGTTTTTGTAAACGAAAAGCCTCTAAAAGTTCGTTCCGTTTGGTAAGGTCGAACGGAGTCCCATCTAACTTGGAAAAATAATCTAAATTTTCTTCTAAACTGAGTGAGGAATAAAAACCTAGTTCATGACCAAGGTAAGTGATTTTTTTTTTGCCTTGGTTCCATTGCCATTTCGCGGATGAAAGTGAGTGGTGGTAGATTTCTTTTAAGAGAGTGGACTTTCCTGCCCCGTTCTCGCCAAGAACGGCCACAATTCCGGTCTGAAAAAAAGAAAGATTGATCTCTCTCAGTAAGACCTTTTCGCCGACAGTAATAGTAAGCGCTTTTGTTTCCAAAAGGGTTTGGTTCATTCTACACCATGTTCTTCCGTAGCTTCAGTCTCGCACTTCTGTTTTTATTCCCAACACTGGTTTGGGGACAAAAACTCATAGGGAACCAGGAATACCCAGAGATCCTTTGGGGCAAGGACCAGGAGTTTGATACCTCCGATTTTCCCAATGGATCCTTCATCTACCACAAAGACGATTTTATCCTCGCACGGGGGAAACTCTTCCAAGGGGAACCACCGAAATCCAATGGAAGTTTTACCTATGGAACAGAAACCATTACCAATTCCGGCAAATGGAACAATGATACAATGGAACTTTTGTTCAATGGAAAACCAAGTGGACGGACAGAAATCATCAAACGATTGGAGGCAGGTGTTCGATTTGATCCTCAATTTTTTCCATTCCGATACAATCTAGGCCGATTGTATTCTTTGGAGATGAATTATGAAAAGGCACTCGTAGAATTTGAATATGCCAAAGCAGAAATGCCAGAATACTTCAAAACTTACCTGCACATAGCCATCCTTTCTGAAATTACAAGGCAAGTTTATTATGCCATTCTCAATTACAAACTGGCAGTAGAAAAAAATCCAAATGACACAGAAGCCCTCATTCGTTTGGCAGATCATTACTTAACAACTGGACTTAAAAACCGAGCCCTTCTCTATTTAAACAAAGCCCTCACAATAGAAGAAGAAAGTCCGAATGTAAAATTAGGATTTGCTCGTTTGGAAATGGAAAAGGGAAATTTTCATATTGCATACAAAATATTCAATAGAACTACTCTTACCACCGCAGAAGGAAAACCAAAACCTTACGATAAAAAATTCCACTATTATTTTGCAGAAACCGCATCGAAAGTCACCGATTACGAAACCGCAGAAGAAGAATATACAAAGATGTTAAGTTTTACCAATGATCCTTTTTTTGCGACCGTATCTTCCAAAGTCATTGCAAGAAGACGAGACATTGCCAAAAAATTTGCAGAGGCCAAACGAACTCAATTGGATGATTCGGAAGAGGAAGCAGTTCCGGCAAACGAATGATTTTTTGCTGCAAGTAAACTCTGTAACAATGGTGATTTCGGATTTGTAAGAATTTCTTTTGCTAACCCAGACTCAACAATTTCTCCGTCATCCAATACAAAAATAGTATCACACATATAAGACAAAAATCCTAAATCATGAGACACAATAAACATACCTAAATTTTCCTTCGCATTGATCTCTTTCAATTCTTCGGCAATTTTTTTTTGCACAAGTACATCGAGAGCCGTGACAGGCTCATCCAAAAGCAAATATTCTGGCCCAGTAAGTAAGGCACGAAGGATAGCAAATCTTTGCAATTGCCCACCACTTAACTCTTGTTTTGTTTTATTTAACAATTCTCTGGGGAGATCAAACCTTATACAAAAAGATTCAATTCGCTCCCATTCTTTGGATTTAGTTTCATTCTTTAAGAAAAATTGATTTTTGATGCGGGCCGGTTCGAGTAATAATTCTCGCATCGTACCAAAGGGAGAAAAACTAGCAAAAGGATCTTGGAATACCGGTTGGAGTTTTGGGTTTTGTCTTGAAGAAAGATTTTCTCCATTCCAGGAGATTGAGCCATCCCATTCATACCCATCCGCTTTCTTAAGAAGCCCAAGAGCCAAACGAAACAAAGTTGATTTTCCAGAGCCCGATTTTCCAATGAGGCCCGTAATTTCTTTTGGTTTTGCGATCAAGTTGATATTTCGTAATAAGGAACGACCTGCAATATGCACTGAAATATTTTTAAGAGTAAACATAGGTCTTACTCCATAAAATCATTGCGTTTCTCATTTCCCAAGGTGAGTCTAATGAGAAGGAGATTTGGGCATTGGAACAAATTAAAATCACAGAAGTGGGACCAAGGGATGGATTACAAAACGAAAAAACCATTCTCTCCACTCAGGATAAATTCGAATTCGTATCTCGTCTAGTAGAAAGCGGAAGCAAAAATATTGAACTCACTTCCTTTGTGCGCAAAGATAGAATTCCTCAAATGGGTGATGCCACAGAACTTGCAGCCCTTGTTCTCCCCAAGTTCCAAAACCAAGTCCAATTTTCTTGCCTGACTCCCAATGCCAAAGGTTACGAAGGGGCCAAAGAGGCAGGTTTTTCTGAAGTTGCTGTTTTCACTGCCACTTCAGAGACCTTTACCAAAAAAAATATCAATATGACGATTCAGGAGAGTTTAGATTTTTTTAAACCGATCTTTACTGAGGCGAAGTCGGATGGAATCAAGGTGAGAGGGTATATCTCTACAGTAATAGCCTGTCCCTACGAAGGAAAAATCAAACCAGAACAAACCCTAGAGATCGCCGAACGTTTATTAGATGCCGGAGCTTATGAAATCTCTCTTGGAGAAACGATTGGGGTGGCAGTTCCTATGGAAGTTGAATCGCTATTAGAAGTTCTATTAAAAAAAATTCCAACATCTTACCTTGCGGGTCACTTTCACGATACCTATGGAATGGCAGTCGCCAATATAAAACAAGCGCTGAGTATGGGGATCCGTAGTTTTGATAGTTCAGCGGGAGGCCTCGGTGGTTGCCCTTATGCCAAAGGAGCCGCAGGAAATGTGGCCACCGAAGATTTGGTCTATTTTCTTCATAAAGAAGGATATGATACCGGAATCCGATTGGATTCTCTCATCAAGGCAAGCCAATTTATGGAAGAAAGGATTGGAAGAAAACTTACCTCAAGAACTTACGTTGCGATGAAGAATGTCGATTGATTTTGAGCTACTACATTCTAAGTTAGAAGATCTTAAAAATAAATACCAAAACCTTACCTATCTGGATACAGATCCGATCTGTTTTCCGAAACAATACAAAGATCCTTTGGATATCGAAGTGGTCTCGTTGATTTCTTGTTTTTATGCTTATGGGAATGTCAAAAGTATCCAAGGGTTTTTAAAACCTTTGTTTGCCCTTCTCGGCCCTTCTCCCTTTCAGACTCTCCACAAATCTGGTCCCGAGTTCCAAACCCTTCTCCAAGGCCTCAGAGTGTATCGGTTCCAAACAAAAAAAGACAACCAAGTGTTCTTTCAAACATTGGCCAGGGTCATTTCCGAATCAAAGAAACAATCTCCTCTTTGGGAACCTAAGTTCTTAGATAAGGAGAATCAGTTTTGGGAAGAAAGTTCTATCCAAGAGTTCCAAAGGTATTGGGAAGGAGAACTTCAAATCACATTGGGAAAGAAACCGCTCACTTATGGCCTCCAATTCTTAATTGGTAAGTCGAGTTCGAAGTCTCCCAAAAAACGCCTTTCCTTATTTTTACGTTGGATGGTGCGATCCTCTTATCCTGATTTTGGAATCTATCAAAAGATTAGGCCTAATCAAATTCCCTTCCCTTTGGACGTTCATATCCAAAAGTTAATTCAGATATTAGGTATCACCAACCGCAAAAGCTTTGGATCTAAAGAGGCTTATCTCATTAAAGATTTTTTTATGAAAATCAAACCCGACGATCCTTTGTTATACGACTTTTACCTAACAAGAGTGGGGATCATAGAAAAATGCAAAGCGGAGTATCAGAAAGGAATTTGTGAGAAATGTTATTTGAAGGAAGTTTGTTTGGTAGTGCCACGGGGAATTGAACCCCGATTGCAAGGATGAAAACCTTGTGTCCTAACCATTAGACGATGGCACCGTTTTAGAAGAACGTTTTTGAGAGTTGTAGAAACTCTTATGTGAGTCGTCGGGGATTCGAACCCCGGACCCATTCCTTAAAAGGGAATTGCTCTACCAGCTGAGCTAACGACTCGTTCTGTAGCCAAGAATATCGAACGACCTTTCTCGGTCAACAACTACTTAAAAAAAAGATTCAAAGCTCCTCGTTTTTTTTAATCCATGATGATCGTGTGCTCACGATCCGGCCCAGTCGAAACAATACCAATCTTCGTGTGTACCAACTCTTGTAAGGACTTGATGTAAGATTGGCAAAGTGGAGGTAATTTGGAGAAAGAGTTAATTCCAGCAATATCATCCTTCCAACCTTTGAAATCAGCAAACAACGGTTTGACGTCTTCGAGTCCCTGGGATGGGAAAAAATCCAACTTCTTACCTTTGTATTCATAACCTACAACAACAGGAATGGAATCATAATGACTCAGAACATCAATTTTAGTAAGTACCAGCGAGTTGATTCCATTGACAGTCACAGCATGTTTAATCATTTGAACATCAAACCAACCGCATCTTCTTGGTCTTCCCGTAGTGGACCCGTATTCACCACCTAACTTACGCAAAACGTCACCTGCTTCTCCTAAAATCTCGGATGGAAAAGGTCCTTCTCCTACTCGAGTGGCATAAGCTTTAGTGATACCGATTACATCTTTTAAATATCGGAAACTCACACCCGAACCGGCAAGAGCTCCACCTGTTGTTGGGTTGGAGCTAGTTACATAAGGATAGGTTCCAAAATCAATATCAAGACCTGTCCCTTGGGCCCCTTCCAAAAGAACTCGTTTGCCTTTTTCTAACTCGGAATTTAAGTAATACACCGTGTTCACAATGTTCTTGCCGATTTTATCCGCAAAATCCAAAAGGAAATCATACATTTCATTGATATTTACTGGTTCTAAATCATAATACTTCACTAATTCTTGGTTTTTCACTTCCAAAATATGAGTGAGTTTTCGTTTTAAATTCTCTTTATCTAAAAGATCACCAGCACGGACTCCGTTACGAAGCATTTTGTCTGCGTAACACATTCCGATCCCCTTCTTTGTGGTTCCGATCTTTCTTTCTGGAGAGGATCCAGCTTCCCTGGCTTCATCAATCAAACGATGATAAGGCAAAAGGATATGGCAAGAATCACTGATAAGCAATTTTTCTTTCACTCGGAACCCATGAGATTCCAAATCGGCACATTCTTTTAAAAAATATTCAGGATCAAGTACCACCCCGTTCCCAATGACACAAGTAGTATTGTCATAAATAATTCCAGAAGGTACAAGATGAAAAATGTACTTCTTTCCACCCACTACCACTGTATGACCGGCGTTCGCACCACCTTGGTACCGAACAATAATATCTGTATCTTTGGAAAGGTAATCGATTACCTTAGCTTTTCCTTCATCACCCCATTGTGCTCCGACAACTAAATTTGCAGGCATAATTCCCTCATTTAACCTTATTTACTATTTCTTCTATGGAATCCAGATGTAGGGCAAAACCGCAGGCATCCTTTTTAATTCCGGTAAAGCTTTCATACAATTCATTATAAACACCACCGGCAAAAACCGGTTCAGGATCACGGTCTACGTATCCTTGAAACATAAAACCAGTATAATAAGAAAGATCACGAAGAAGGGAAGGATCCCAAATACTAGGTGTCCCATCCATAAACTTTGTCCACTCTCCAAAAAAGGCAATGATGGATTCCAAATCACCTTTAAGCAGGTCCCACTCTTTTGGATCTAAAATCTTATGAAGTGAATCCTTAAATTTTGGAAGGTCCGCAACAGGGATCGGTCGCAGAAGGAGTTGAATCATCTGTGTATGTGATTCTTTTGTATTTTCTCTTGCTGCAAGAGATACAAGTTCTGGAACATTTTTTGTATAGAGAAGTTGGCGCAAAACTTTTGTTTGTTCCTCGTTCCAACCCAAAATTTCCAAAACAGATCTAAAAAAAGAAGAGTGTCCAAATACAATGGTAAACGGGATCTTTGGCACTGAACTCGTCCAAAGTTTTTTTAAGATTTTGATTTGAGAAATGATTTGTGTTGTATCGCTCTTTCCTAAGGATTCTACTCCGATTTGAAGAATCTCTCTTCGTGACGCATTTCGTTTTTTGTGGTCACGAATCTTACGAGCAAAATAAAATATGTTTTGGTTCTCTTCCCAATGCGAACGAGCAGCCATTCCTTTCACTACTTGTAGTGTTAAGTCGACACCAGGAGAAAGTTCATTCCCATCCCAATCCTTTGTGACAAGTAAACTCTCCACCCCATGATCCAAATGAGAACGAAAGGAATTAGAATAATCAAAAGAAGGTAGATTGATTTCAGAATACCCTTCTTTCTCAAAGAGCTCCGAAAATGTTTGTAGTAAAATCCGCCGGTTTTTGCTTTCTTCGGGGCCTAAAAAATGAAATCCATCCGGAATCCATTTTTGTTCCGAGGAAATTGATTTGTTTTTTTGATTCATACCGGGATCTCGATCACCCAAGAAGTCAGTTTAGAGAAATCCTGGATTTACGCAATCAATTGTAAAAATCGAATAGACAAATCGAAAGTTTTCAGTAATTTAATGTCGGTTTAGAGGCATACATGACAGAAAAAGAAGCCACTTTGGGTCGCTGGCATAAAGAATTTTTTGAGAACATTCACCTATTTGTAAAATCGGGTCTCACCGAATCAGAAGCAAAGTCCATTTTAGAAGAGTTTTTAGTTCTCTCGCAAAGCACACCGAAACCTAAGGTCATGGATATCTTTCAAGAACCAGAACGTCTGGAAGAAATCGGCGTGTATACGGACATCCGCACCCAACCTCGCGACTTTATGCTGAAGTTCCTGGATCCCATTATGAAGAAATTCAAAGTGGAAGGAACAGAGAACCTAAAACTGTTAGATGGAGTCATCGGCAAGTATCCAGTCACTCTCATTTCCAATCATTTGAGCCATTTGGATGCACCAGCTATCTTTACACTATTGTACAATGCAGGCCCGGAAGGAAAAAAAATTGCAGAATCCCTTGTCTTTATAGCAGGACGGCTAGCATTCGAACCGGACTTCACACGGCTCGGCCTCTACATGTTTGGAACCCTTCTTGTTTGTTCCAAAAAGGATATGGCCGACAATCCGTCTTTATCCGACGTGATGACCAAAATCAATATGCGAGCTTTCCGCAATTCGCAGAAATTACAGTCAGATGGAAAGGTCATTTCCATCTTTCCAGAAGGAACTCGCTCTCGTGACGGTAGGCTTATGCCTTTTGTGGACACAGTGTACCATTATGTTGCCAATAAAGTCATTTTACCCATCTCGTTAGAAGGAACGGAAAAAATTCTCCCGATAGAAGGTTTACTTTTTAACCAAGCCGTCGGGAAACTCGTGATAGGAAAACCAGTCCTTGTTGGGGAACTCACAAAAAAGGAAATGTTAACATTTCCAACTCACATTGAACAAATTTCCTTTCCGGGCACTGGAGACAAAAAACAGTTCATAATCGATAACCTGGCTCTCCTTGTTGGAAGTAATTTAAACAAACACAAACATGGAACCTATCGTAACCTCTACAAAGGAGACGTGAGAGAAACAAACCAACTCATTTCGTTTCCGAAAAAACCAGACGAACATGTGGTCATCATTGGCTCATCCAATATGTCCGTGGCTTTCGCTTGTGTGATGGCAAATAAAAATGTAAAAGTCACTATCTACAGCCCCGATTCAGAAATGGTAAAACAAAGTAATGAAGAAAAGCGCGATGTGGTCCATTATCCTATTTACAAATTACCACCAAACATCGAATTTTCGGACAAACCGGAAGTTTTAGAATCAGCAACCCTATTCATCCAAGGAACTAATCCCTGGGAATTCGATAACATCTACTCAAAAATTAGAACATACCTTCAGAAAAATAAATCCCCCATGGTCAACGTAATCAAAGGATTTACTGGTTCTAAAAAGGGTCTTATTTTGGAAGACCTTCATGAATTGTTACTGATTGAACGAGATCGTCTCGCAGTCGTTTCTGGTGCCTGTTACCCCGACCAAATTATGGAACGTAAAATTTCTGGATTTGAAATCTCAGCTTTCGAAGACTCTCTCATACCTAAACTGAAAGAACTTCTCACCAATAACTATATTTTCACAAGAACCGCTATCAATTCGAGGGACACAAAAGGAGTTCAACTCGGTGGAGCCTTAAAAACAGTCTATGCCCTTGCTATGGGACTTGTAGAAGGCTATTTCAAACGAGAGTTAGGTGGAAATGTGGATAATACACTTTTCCATTTGAGTAATCGCTTTTTCAATGAAATGGTATCTATCGGAGTTTTACTTGGTGGGGATCCAACTACATTCAATGGCCTTTCAGGAATGACAGACTTTATGTTGGCATGTTTCGGATCAGATACTAGAGATAGAAAGTACGGGTATGATTTGGCTTACGGCACAAGACCAGAAAAGATCACCAATGGCTTTTATGGGCTAAAAGTACTACCCAACCTAATCCAACTAGATGAAAAAAGGCATCCCATTGTAACAGCAGCTTACCGAACTGTGATCCAAAACGAGGACTTTGATTTGATTGCGGAAAAATTGCAAATGCAATTGGCTAGATTTTAGGAAGGGTCACTTGAAACTCCGTGTTGCCAGGTTCCGATTGGAATTGGATCCGGCCACGGTGCCTTTCTTCCACAGACTGTTTCACGATCCCAAGACCAAGCCCCGTTCCCTCCCCTTTTTCCTTCGTTGAATAAAAAGGCTCAAAAATTCTTTTTTGAATACCAATTGGGATTCCCGATCCGTTGTCCTTCACTCGAACCACAACTTCTCTTTCCAACTCATCCACTTGGATCGTTAAGGATCCTTTGAAAGCCATAGCTTGTAAGGCATTGTAAATGAGGTTTGTCCAAATTTGTATCAGTTCATCTGGATAACCCATAATAATAGGATTCGCATTGTACACGCGAATGCACTCCACTCCAGATTTCATTTTACTATGATATAGAGTAAGCACCGTTTCAATCGTATCTACCAAATTGATTTCTGATTTTGCTTCGTTGCGGTCGATCCTCCCATAGTTTTTTAGACTATAAACAATTTTAGAAGTCCTCTCAACTGCCAATCGAATAGATTCGATACTACGCAAAGTATTCAACTCTGATAAAACTAATTCCAGAAGAGGTGATGATTTGAAATGCGGTAAAAAATCTTCATTTTCGAGAATGAAATCGGAAACACCGAGATCCACAATTCTATCAGCTAAATCGTACGCTGATTCAATCTGCAAATTAATGAAAATGCTTTCTAAAGTTTTTTTTGCCTTTCGTGATTCTGCAAAGTTATAAGACTTCGGTTTGATTGTAAATAATTCGATGACCCAGGAAATAATCTCATTAATCTCTTTATCCGAATATTTAGAAAAACATTCCTTAATTTGGAACAAACGAGTGCCAAAATTTCCCATTCGATTGTATATCTGTTCACTAAATGCAGCAATGGCTGCAAGTGGATTATTGATCTCGTGAGCAACACCAGCGACTAACTGTCCCAAGGTGGCCATTTTCTCGGAAAGGATCAATTGGTCTTGAGCCTTTTGTAAATCTTCCAGGATCCGATTGAGTTCTTTTGTTCTTTCTTTTACAGCAAATTCTAGAGCCTCTTTATTTTGTTTGGATTCTGTTACATCAATGAGAATGGCAAGAAGAGTTGGCCGGCCTTTGGTTTGCAAAATGGTATTCCCAGATACCACATGACGAATCTCTCCAGACTTCGTACGAATGCTTGCTTCCATACCCGTACTCCAACCTTTTTTGAGAAGCTCTGCCATCAAACGTTCGCGATCAAATTTGGTAATCCATATATTTAGATCATAAGAAGCACGTCCGATGATTTCTTCCCTTGAATACCCAATGAGACGGCAATAGGCCTCGTTGACATCATCATACACGGCGGTTTCCGCATTCGAGAGACTAACAGCCGCTGGATTCAAACGGAAAACACTTTCAAATAATTCTTTACTGATTACAAGTTCATTTTGCAAAACAGCAGCAAGGTATTCCTTTTCTTTTAATGCAGTGATGTTCTGCCCAGCGGAGAGAAGGTATTTTCCATTTTCAACAATTCTACCGCTGAATAAAATCGTTACGGTAGCGCCAAGTTTAGTAATCAGAGGGACTTCCAAATTAAGGACAAAACCATCTCTTTTTAAACCAACTAAAATAGCTTCCCGGTCGTTCGCATTAGAATAGATTCCTAAATCGAGGGTGGACTTACCAATGACCTCTTCCCGAGTCCGACCAAGCCAAGCACAATATACATCATTGGCATCGACATAAAGACCAGTTTCCATATCGGTAAGAGCCATCCCAATGGGACTTGAACTAAAGGCAGTATGCCAAATAGAATCGGATGTAGAAAGGATGGGAGTCATTCGTTTGGAATGTAGAATCCTAACGGATATTCAAACGAATGCAATAAAAAAAAGCCCACTCGGTTGAGCAGGCTTCTCTTCGAAAGTCAAATCGGAAAAAGTTCTACTTAGTAGCTGCTTTTTCTTTTTTTGCTTTTTTTGGTTTTTCTTCTTTTTTAGCAGGTTTCTTTTCTTCGCGTTTTGCTTTTGTTTCTGCTTTTAACTCATCTTGAGTTTTGCGATCCACAAGTTCCAAAATTCCCATTGCCGTGTTGTCAGAAGGACGGTTTACCAAACGAATGATTCTTGTGTATCCACCTACTCTTTCAGCGTAACGGTTAGCAAGGTCTTTCAAAAGTTTAGTTACGATTTCTTGGTCACCTAAATGGCTATAAAGGTATCGTGTATTGTGCAAGATCGCTGCATTTTTCTTTTGTTCATCAAGATTGGCAAGGTTGGCATCTAGGTTGCGTTTTGCTCTAGTGATGATTCGTTCCGCATAAGAACGAGCCACTTTCAATTTTGCAACGGAAGATTCAATCCTTTCATGACGAAGAAGAGAGATTACCATATTTTGGATCATAGCTTTTCTATGATCTGCGGATCTGTTGAGTTGTTTAACTTTATTACGTTTGTTCATCTTAAAAATCTCTCATACCGAACGAAAGTCCCATTGAGGAAAGTTTTGCTTTCAACTCTTGTAAACTTTGTTCGCTGAAATGTTTTGATTTAGTCATTTCGTCTTCTGATCTTTTAACGAGTTCACCAATGAAGTCAATTTCCAAGCTGCGAAGAACGTTTGTAGAGCGAACCGAAAGTTCCAATTCTTCTACATGTTTAGATAAAGCTGCTTTTAGTTTTTCGTCAGCTTCATCCAATTCTTCTTCTTCTTCTTCAATTTCTTCTTCAAAGTTGATGAATACAGTTAAATGGTCTTTTAGAATTTTTGCTGCTTGTGCCACTGCATCTTCTGGAGAAACAGAGCCGTCAGTCCAAACTTCCATAGTAAGTTTTTCATAATCAGAACGTTGTGCAACACGAGTTTCTGATACTTCAAACAATACTTTTTGGATTGGTGAAAAGATAGAATCGATTGGAATTGTTCCCAAAACCTCGATATCTTTCTTTTTGTCCTCAGCAGGAACGTATCCACGTCCTCTTTGGATTTCCAAATCCATAATCAAATTCGCATCCTCATTGAGAGTTGCTATATGAAGGTCTGGATTCATGATTTCAATAGAAGAATCAACAGCGAGATCCGCTGCACGAAAGTAACCAGCACCTTTTAATTCTAGGTGGATTACTTTACTTGCTTCTTTATCTTCTGGCTCGTATTTGATTCGAACTTGTTTTAAGTTAAGAATGATACGAGTAACGTCTTCAGCTACACCTTCGATATAAGAAAACTCGTGAGAGACTCCTTCAATTCGAATCGCGGAAATTGCCGCACCTTCGATGGAGGACATAAGCGTACGACGAAGGGAGTTACCGATCGTTGTGCCAATTCCTCTTTCGAAAGGTTCTGCAACAAACTTACCATAGTTTGGTGTATTCACATCGGTAGTGAATTCGATTTTTTTGGGTCTTTTAAAACCTTTTAATAAATTCTTTGGAGACAATGTCGTATCCTTCTTCTCTAAATTCTTACTTCGAGTACAACTCTACGATTACCTGTTCTTTCACAGGGATATCAATATGATCTCTTGTTGGAAGTGATAACACTTCTCCGGAGAACTTGGTATAGTCTACACTTACCCAAGAAGCAGTTCGATTGATTGCTTGAGCGAGTTTGATATTTTCTTCAATAAACGGAGATTTTTGGAATTTCTCACGAATTTCGATTTTATCACCTATGTTCACTCGGTAAGAACAAATATCTACTCGGTGGCCATTCACTAAAATATGTCTGTGTGCAACAAAGTTACGTGCTTGTCTTCTTGTTACAGCAAAACCCATACGATAGAGAACGTTATCCAATCTTCTTTCGAGGAATTGAAGTAAGTTCTCACCAGGAATCCCTGGAGTGTGCGTTGCTTCTTCGAAGTATCTACGGAATTGTTTTTCTAAAACTCCGTATGCGCGTTTTACTTTTTGTTTTTCACGAAGCTGAGCCCCGTATTCAGTGATCTTTCCTTTTTTCTTTGGAGGAAGACCCGGTGGATACTTTCTCTTTTCAAGGGAAGATTTTTCTTTATGTAATGTATGACTATTTTTGAGAAAGAGGTTTAACCCCTCTCTTCTCATCAATTTAACAACTGGACCTCTGTAACGTGCCATATATAATTCCTACACCCTTCTTCTTTTTCGTGGTCGGCACCCATTGTGTGGGAGCGGAGTTACGTCTTTAATGAGTTTGATTGCAAGGCCTTTCGTAGTTAAAGAACGAATGGCAGACTCACGTCCAATTCCTGGACCTGATACCATTACATCTACTTCAGAAAGACCAGAAGCTTCAATTGCCTTCTCAGCAGCATTGGTAGCGGCAACTTGCGCAGCATAGGGAGTGGATTTTTTGGATCCACGAAAACCCATCATTCCAGAAGAAGACCAAGAAAGAACGTTTCCAACCATATCCGTAATGGATACAATTGTATTGTTAAACGAAGCTTGGATATATACCTTACCTCGCGGAACATTCTTCTTTTCTTTTTTCTTAACCTTTTTGGTATCTTTTTTATTCTTAGCGTCTTTTTCAGCCATGGATGAGTCCTCTATTTACCCGGTGCCTTTTTCTTGTTGGCAACGGTCTTCTTGACACCCTTACGGGTTCTAGCGTTGGTTCTTGTTCTTTGTCCGTTGACTGGAAGTCCTCGTCTGTGGCGAAAACCTCTGTAACAACCCACATCCATCAATCGTTTGATGTTTAGGTTGACTTCAGAACGAAGATCCCCTTCTACCTGGTATGATTCTTCAATGACTCTACGGATCGCGGCTTCTTGTTCGTCCGAAAGGTCCTTCACCCTGATAGATTCGTCAATTCCTGCTTTTTTCAGGATACTTTGAGAGGATGTCTTACCAATACCAAATACGTATGTAAGACCGATCACAATTCTTTTGTTTGATGGTAAATCAACACCCGCGATACGTGCCATATCTTTCTATCTTTGCCTTTGTTTGTGTTTTGGGTTCGTGCAAATCACTCGGATTACACCTTTTCTGCGAATGACTTTGCATTCTGGACAGATTTTTTTAACTGATGATCTAACTTTCATTATAGTTCCCTATTTCTTTCTGTAAGTGATACGGCCCTTAGTTAAGTCATAAGGAGAAAGCTCTACAGTAACCTTATCGCCGGGTAATATACGGATATAATGCATACGCATTTTTCCCGAAATGTGTGCTAGAACTTTATGACCGTTCTCCAGTTCCACACGGAACATGGCATTCGGTAACGGTTCTAAAACGGTTCCGTCGATGGTGATTGCTTCTTCCTTAGCCAGGGTCTATCTCCTACTAGATCGATTTTAAAATAGTGTTAGTGATTTCTTCCATACTTCCCAAACCATTGATTTGCCGAAGGATCCCAGAGCCTTTATAAAAGTCTATCAGGGGCAACGTCTTGGTGTTGTAAGTATGCAGACGGTTTTTGATGGTCTCTTCGTTGTCATCCGAGCGTCCTTCTTTGATCGCTCTACCTAGCAACCGTTTGACGAGTTCTTCGTCAGGAACGTCTAGGTTGACAACGGAGTCGAGCTCCATGCGGAGCTCTTTGAGGATTTCCGAGAGAGCCTTTGCTTGCTCCACCGTCCTAGGAAATCCATCCAGAATGAATCCATTCGCACAATCAGATTCGACCAAACGGTCGCGAATTATGCCTATAACGACAGCATCTGGAACAAGGTCTCCAGCGTCCATATATTTTTTTGCTTCAATCCCCATCGGGGTTCCGTTTTTTACGGCAGCACGGAGAATGTCTCCAGTAGAGATCTGCGGAATTTGGTATTTCTCTTTGATGATGTCAGCTTGGGTCCCTTTTCCAGCACCTGGAGGACCCATAAAAATCAATCTCTTCATCGGTTACACTCTTCCCTTGATTTTAGTCTTCTTCATGAAACCTTCGTAATTTCTCATGAGTAGCTGGGCTTCGATTTGTTTCAAAGTTTCTAGAGCCACACCCACCATAATGAGAAGCGAAGTTCCTCCGAATGTATACACCAAAGTTCCGCCACCGGTGTTAGAACCGAGGTTTAAAAACTTAATGATGAGATACGGAGCAAGAGCAAGACCAGCAAGGAAAAGAGCACCCGGTAGGGTGATTCGATTCAAGATTTTCTCAATCATATCTTTTGTTTGGCTTCCTGGACGAACACCAGGGATAAACCCACCGTATTTTTTTAGGTTATCAGCAAGTTCCTGTGGGTTGAACTGAATTGCCGTATAAAAATACGCAAAGAAAATGATCAGAGATGTATAAATCACATAATAGAAAAGGGCATGGTACCAGATTTGAGAAAATGGATTAAAATAGTCCATAATCACTGCCCAACCTGCCCATTGACCACCCTTAGAGGATAACCACTGAACAATTGTTTGTGGAAATAGAATCAAAGAGGATGCAAAGATAATTGGCATTACATTGGCACTGTTGACTTTGAAAGGAATGGATTGGCTACGTGCCTGAACCATTTTTCTACCCACCATTTGTTTTCCGTAATTTAACGGAACCCGGCGAACCCCTTGGGTCAATATGACGGTAAGGGAAATTAGAACGATAAAGATAATGATAAGAATGAGGATACTAAGAGCATCAGAAGTATCGGAAGTAAACATAGCAATGAGTGCTTCTGGCATACGACCAATAATCCCTGCAAAGATAATGAGAGAGATCCCGTTACCAATTCCGCGTTCCGTGATTTGCTCTCCAAGCCATATAAGAAGGACTGTTCCCGTAGTGATGGATAACATCGCAATTGGTAAAAAGTAACCTTCCACGGATGGATTGATAAGACCTGGATACTTCGCTTGCGCCGTTCCTGATCCCGTAGACCAAGAATTAGCAAGTTGGATCACTGCAAGAGATTGGATCGCACAAAGGATCAGAGTTCCGTACTTAGTGTACTGTTGGATTTTCTTTCTACCCTCTTCCCCTTCCTTTTGCATCTTTTGCAAACTAGGAATGAGAACCATTACAAGTTGCATGATGATGGAAGAAGAGATATAAGGCATAATCCCAAGTGCAAAAATAGAAAATTTGAGAAGAGCACCACCTGCAAACAAATCCACCATTCCGAGGAAACCTTCGCTCGGATCGGCAGTAATGCCCGTTACGATTAAACTGTTGATACCGGGAATGGTAACGTGAGTTCCCATTCTAAAAAGTAACAACATACCGATCGTAAATAGGATTTTGGATCGTAATTCCGGGATTCGAAAGATGTTAGCGATGGTTTGAAACATGGGTTATCTAGTTTTTTTTCTCTTCTTTTTTCTTTTCTCTAATGATGACTTTCCCACCCGCTTTTTCAATTTTCTCTTTTGCAGAGGCAGAAAAAGCATCTACCGTAATGGTGATGGCAACAGTCACTTCTCCCGTTCCCAAAAGTTTAATCGGTCCGGCTTCGGACTTAATCAAACTTTTTGCTTTGAGAATCGCTGGTGTTACTTCTCCAGAAAGACCTGCTTTAGATAAAGAGATCAAGTTGACTGGTTGGAATTCCACAGAGAAAATATTAGTAAAACCACGTTTTGGCAAACGTCTGTGGAGAGGTAGCTGTCCACCTTCGAATCCACGTCTCATCGAAGCGGCCCGTGCCCTTTGTCCTTTGGAACCACGAGTGGAAGTTTTTCCCATCCCGGATCCTGGACCTTGTCCCACACGTTTCGGAGAAGTTGTTGCACCTTCCGGAACGGGAACCAAGTTTTTGTTTCCTAGAGATGTGGATTTTTTGGGGCGTTTTGCACCAAATCCACGGCCTTGTTCAATTCTGTCTTGAGCCATACAATTATACCTTTTCCACTTTCAACAAGTAACCTACTTGTCGTAACATCCCTTTCAATTGGGGAGTCATTTTGTGTTTTTTGGATTGGCCTTTCTTTTTAAGGCCTAGTGCAATTAGAGTTTTTTTGTGTACCGGAATGATACCAATAGAACTCTTTTCTTGCGTTACAATCACGTCTTCCATAGTCAGATTCCTTCTTATAGATCTTGCCCAAACAAGTGTTTGAGGCTGACACCACGTCGTTTTACCGCCATTGACGGTGTTTCCAA
The DNA here is from genome assembly GCF_000332515.2 of Leptospira wolbachii serovar Codice str. CDC. NCBI lineage: Bacteria > Pseudomonadati > Spirochaetota > Leptospiria > Leptospirales > Leptospiraceae > Leptospira > Leptospira wolbachii. Next base: position 235,004 of record NZ_AOGZ02000008.1, on the reverse strand, counting down.
CTGTTGTAATGCGTCCATAGTCGCTTTTACAATGTTCATTGGGTTTGAAGATCCCCATGACTTTGTAAGAACATCTTGGATCCCTGCTCTTTCCAATACGGAACGAACAGAAGCTCCGGCGATGATCCCCGTTCCCGGAGAAGCTGGCTTCAAAATCACTCGAGCGGATTTGAACTGTCCCACAACATCGTGAGGAACGGTATGACCGATATAGTGAATGGATTTTAAATTCTTTTTTGCCGATTCAATGGACTTTCGGATCGCATCTGGAACTTCATTCGCCTTTCCAAATCCAATTCCTACTTTTCCTTTAGAGTCACCAACGACTGAAAGTGCGTTGAAGGAGAAACGACGTCCCCCCTTCACTACCTTGGCAACTCGGTCGATTTTTACGACCTTCTCAGTAAATTCTTTTGTTTCTTCTTCTAACATCATTTAGAACTCCAATCCACCTTCGCGGGCAGAATCAGCAAAAGCGGCAATTCTTCCATGGTAAACCATTCCAGAACGGTCGAGAACCACTTGGGAAACTCCTGCTTTTTTCGCCTTATCAGCGACTACTTTACCGAGTTCGGTCGCAGCCGATTTACTCTTCTTAGAATTTTCATGTTTCGGAAAATCTTTCTCGAGAGTTGTTGCATAAACAAGTGTTACACCCTTCGCATCATCAATGATTTGTGCGGTGAGGTAACGATTTGTTTTATTGAAAACCAACCGAGGTCTTTCCGATGTAGAGCGAAGTTTGTATCTAACTCGTTCCGCTCTTCTCAATCTTTTCGTATTTTTAGCTGTCTTATTGATCATGACGTTCTACTTCTTACCGGTCTTTCCGGCCTTTCTACGGATGTACTCGTTCTGATATTTGATCCCTTTTCCTTTGTACGGTTCAGGGGGTCTTTTAGAACGAATGTCAGCCGCAACTTGTCCAACCAGTTGTCGGTCAATTCCCGATACTTTGATTTTTAGCTGATCTGCGACATCAATTTTGATACCTGTAGGTTCAGGGAAAACCACTTCGTGAGAATAACCAAGAGCCATCACTAGATCTTTACCGCGTTTTTGAGCACGATAACCAACCCCAGTAATTTCTAAGTTCTTTTCCCAACCAGTAGTCACACCTTTTACGCAGTTCATCGCAAGGGAACGAACGAGACCGTGGAGAGCCACAGTCTTTTGGTCTTCACTTTTACGAGTAAAAACCAATTCGCCGTTTTCAACATTTGCGCTGACACCTTCGTAAAGTGGAGTTTTTAATTCCCCTAAAGGCCCCTTAATCGTAAGGGCCTCAGCTTCTGCTTTCACTTCTACCTTTGCAGGCAATTTGATAATACTTTTTCCAACTCGAGACATGGTGTTATCGTTCTCTAGAATACCTTACAGAGAACTTCCCCTCCTACTCTGAGTTTTCGAGCACGTTTCCCAGTCATCACCCCTTTCGAAGTCGAAAGGATGAGTGTTCCGATGTTATTTCGGAACGGTCTGATTTCTCCGGATTGGATGTAAACTCGACGACCAGGAGTAGAAACTCTCTCGATCATACGAATTACCGGTTTCTTTTCCGTGTCGTATTTTAATTTCACTTGGAAGTCATCAAAACTTCCATTTTTTACAGTTTGAATATCATCTACAAAACCTTCTTCTTTGAGAAGGTCTAGGATGGATTTTTTGATTTTGCTACCAGGAATCACACAAAGCTCATGTTTAGCTTGTTGTGCGTTTCTGATTCTTGTTAGCATATCTGCGATTGGATCTGAAAGACTCATATCTTACCTTAACCTAATTACCAGGAGGACTTTTTCACACCGGGAATCTGAGCCTTGCTAGCAAGGTCCCGGAAGCAAAGACGACACATATCAAAGCGGCGCAAATAAGCGCGTGATCGACCACAAAGAGGGCAACGATTGTACTCTCTCACTTTGAATTTTTGCTCTTTGGCGTGGCGTTCCATCATTGATTTTTTCGCCATGAATAATCTCCTACTTACCTGCCGCACGGTAAGGCATACCGAAGGCTTGGAATAATTCGAACGCTTCTTTGTCCACTTCCGTGTTCGTTACGAAAGTGATATTGATCCCGTAGATCGTATTGATTTTATCAAAATGAATCTCAGGGAAGATGATCTGTTCTCTTACGGACAGATTGTAATTTCCTCGACCATCGAAACCTTTGGGGTTTACACCGCGAAAGTCACGAACCCGTGGAAGAGCCACGTTTATGAATCTGTCAAGGAACTCATACATATGATGACCGCGAAGGGTAACTTTGCAACCAAGCACCATTCCTTCTCTCACTTTGAAACCCGCAATGGACTTCTTAGCGAAAGTTTTTACTGGTCTTTGGCCTGTAATTTGACCAATTTCTAACAAACAAGCTTCCATCGCTTTTGGGTTTGTGTGAGCTTCGCCCATACCAACGTTGATTACGATTTTTTCAAGTTTGGGAACTCGCATTACACTTTGAAAGCCGAGTGACTTTTGGAGTGTAGGACGGATTTCCTTCTCGTATTTTGATTTAAGCCTAGGTACCATAACTTATACTTCTTTCCCTTCAGGTCGAGTCACTCGGATGGATTTACCATCCTTCTTGACAAAGCCCAAGCGTACAGCCTTAATTTTCTTCTTTGGCTTCGCCTTGTTCTCTGCTTTGGTGTCGTGAAACATCACATTGGAGATATGGATTGGGAATTCGATTTCGATCGCTCCACCTTGAGGGTTCTCTTGGGTTGGTCTTACGAATCTCTTTCTTTTGTTCACACCTTCGATATAAACGCGGTCTTTGCGTTTGTCGATAGCTAGAACTTTCCCTTTTTTCCCTTTTTCTTTTCCGGAAATCACAAGAACTTCATCGTCCTTTTTGATTTTCGCTTTTTTGAATTTAGTGGGCTCGGAGCCTCTATATGCTAATTTAGCTGCCATTCTAGAGAACCTCCGGAGCGAGAGATATAATTTTCATGTATTTTTTATCGCGAAGTTCACGGGCAACAGGTCCGAAGATCCTGGTTCCTTTTGGATTCCCTTTGTCATCAATGATGGCAACAGCATTGTCATCGAAACGAATGTAAGTTCCGTCTGGACGACGAACTTCTTTTTTCGTTCTTACAACAACTGCTCTTTGAACCGCTTTGTTATGCACTTTTTTACCCTGCCCGTCACGAAGACCGTATGCAGGTTGTGCTTCCTTAACAGCGACGATTATTTCGTCACCAAGCGTTGCGTAGCGTTTTTTGGAACCGCCAAGCACTTTTACGCACATGACTTTTTTCACACCCGAGTTATCGGCTACTTGTAAAATAGTTTCTTGTTGAATCATACTAATTTAGCCTTCTCAATTACCTTTACAAGTTTATGGTGTTTCTGTTTAGAAAGTGGTCTTGTTTCCACAGCGATGACTCGATCACCAACTTGACACTCGTTCTTCTCATCGTGAACTTTCACGCGTGAAGTACGGGTCATAATTTTCTTAAACCGTGGGTGCACTTTTCTTGTGATGATTTCGATCACTACGGTTTTTTCCATAGCATCGCTCACTACTACACCCTGAATGGTTAAAGACTTTTTAGAGTTTTTATCTTCCATAACCTACTTCTTCTTACCTTTGCTAGTTTTGGCAGCTTTGGGAGCTGAACCAGCTTTTGGTGCGATTTGTTTGAGTTTGCCTTTTGCTGTTAGTTCCTTCTCACGAAGGACAGTCAATGCTTGGGCAATTCTCTTCTTATGATTTCGGATTAGTTTAGGGTTCTCAAGAGATCTTGTAACACCAAACTGGAATCTTGCTTTTCTTACTTCTTCGGAAGAGGAGAGAATTTCTTTCTTTAAATCTTCTGGAGAAAGTGACTTAAAATCGTCTTTCATAGAACGTTCCTCTTAACAAATGAAGTTTCTACTGGCAGTTTGAAGGCTGCCAAATGAAGAGCTTTTCTTGCTGTTTCTTCATCAATACCCGCCATTTCAAAAAGAACGCGGCCCGGGCGAATCTCTGCAATCCAGAATTCCGGGTTACCTTTACCTTTACCCATACGAGTTTCGGCAGGTTTTTTAGTGATAGGAAGATGAGGGAAGATACGGATCCACAATTTCCCACCTCGTTTTACTTGGCGGTTGATAGTAATCCTTGCAGCTTCGATTTGTCGCGCTGTGATACGACCGGAAGAAATAGCTTTTAAACCATATTCTCCGAACGCAACGTAAGAACCTCTTTCGTCCTTACCTTTCAAGCGCCCTCTTTGGCGTTTTCTAAATTTTACTCGTTTAGGTGCTAACATTATCGTATCTCTTTAGTACTTCTTAACTCGTTCTACGTTTTACAGCGTATTTGTCTTCGTCGGTCTCTTCCTTATTGGTCGGGAAGTAGTCACCTGTATAAGTCCATACCTTCACACCGATCTGACCGAAAGTCGTGAGGGCTTCTTTGAATCCAAAGTCGATTTTGGCACGGAGAGTATGAAGAGGAACTCGTCCTTCCATATACTTTTCAGTTCTTGCCATATCCGCTCCGTTCAAACGTCCGGAGATTTGGATTTTTACACCTTCCACTCCACCGCGCATCGCACGACGAAGTTCCGCTTTCATCACTCGACGAAATGGCATCCTTTGTTCGATTTGAAGAGCTACCGTTTCTGCAATTGCTTGCGCAATGATTTCCGGTTTCTTCACTTCGATGATGTTCATTCCAATCGGCTTATCAGCGAGTTTTTTAAGCTCTTGTTTAACCGCTTCGATGTTTTGGCCTTTTTGACCAATCACCATACCTGGTTTAGAAGTATGGAGGTTCACGTTGATTTTCTCAGGAAATCTTTCGATTACGATCTTAACAACGGATGCGTTTTTGAATTTCTTCTGAAGGAACCTACGGATCTTGATATCTTCGTGAAGATTTTTAATGTAATCTTGTTTGGAATACCAAATTGAATCCCAATTACGTGTGATTCCGATTCGTAGCCCGATTGGATTTACTTTCTGACCCATAGTTTAAACTGCCTTCTTTTCGATTTCAGATACTACAACGGTGATGTGGCTAAGGCGTTTACGGATCCTAGAAGCACGACCGCGCGCTCTTGGACGGAAACGTTTCATAATAGGGCCGTCATCCACATAGATTTTTTTCACGTATAGTGAACTTGGATCCAAACTTTCGTTCATTTGGACGGCGTTCGCCACTGCCGAGTTCAAAAGGTTGATGATCATTGAACTTGCTGCTTTATTTGTAAAACGCAAGATATCAATGGCTTCCTTGTAATCGTATCCACGAACTTCATCTGCAACCAGGCGAGCTTTTCTGGCAGAAATTCTGAGGTGTTTTCCTACTGCTTTTGCTTCCATCTCTCTACCTATTTCTTCGCAACTTTTTTGTCTCCACCATGGCCTTTGAAGGTTCTAGTGGGAGCAAATTCACCGAGTTTGTGACCGATCATGTTTTCGTTAACATAAACAGGAACAAACGCTTTGCCATTATGAATCATTACGGTGTGACCGATCATGTCTGGATAAATGGTACTTCTTCTGGACCAAGACTTGAAGGGAGTTTTTTTCCCTTCAGAGTTTAACTTGGTTATTTTTTTCATGAGGTGGTCGTCAATGAACGGACCTTTTTTTAAGCTTCTAGCCATGATTATCTAGATCCTACCTATTCCTGTTTTTCTTACGTCTTTGGACGATAAAACGGTCAGACGGTCTCGTCTTACGTGTTTTAAATCCCTTCGTAGGTTTACCCCAAGGAGTCACTGGATGGCGACCTCCGGAAGTTCTACCTTCACCACCACCGAGTGGGTGGTCCACAGGGTTCATAACGACCCCTCTAACTTTCGGTCTTTTACCTAACCAACGGTTACGACCCGCTTTACCAATGATGACCAAGTTATGGTCTTTATTAGAAAGCTCTCCGATAGTTGCTAAGCACTCTTTACGAACCTTACGGATTTCCGAAGAAGGAAGTTTAAGAGATACATAGTCACCATCTTTTGCGGAGATCACAGCAAAAGATCCTGCTGTGCGAGCGATTTGACCGCCTTTTCCGATATGTAGTTCAATGTTGTGAACGTTTGTTCCTGCAGGGATTTTATCTAAAGGAAGTGTGTTTCCTAGTTTGATCTCAGCAGCGGGACCTGATTCAATTTTGTCCCCCACTTTCAGTCCGTTAGGAGCTAAAATGTAACGATATTCACCATCAGCATAACAAATAAGTGCGATAAACGCAGAACGGTTTGGATCATATTCGATTGTTTTCACAGTCGCAGGAATCCCAAATTTATTACGTTTGAAATCGATGATCCGGAACTTTCTTTTGTTACGTCCACCTTTCCGTCTAACAGCAATTCGCCCCTTATTGTCCCGACCAGCTTTGTAAGATACATTTGCTGTTAGAGGTTTATAAGGCACCACTTCTGTGATTTCTTTGAAATCTAAAACCGAGTAAAAGCGGCTAGATTGCGTAGTGGGTTTAAGTTTTCTAATTCCCATAATTAAACCTTAGCAAAATCCAAATTTGCTCCGTCAGCAAACGTCACTACAGCTTTTTTGTAGTGAGGTCTTGGGGACGGCATGTTTCTAAAACGTTTCATTTTCCCACGGTAAACTGCGACGTTTACAGCAGTAGGAACTACGTTATACATTTGTTTCAGAGCCTGTTTGATCAAAGTTTTGTTCGCATCCGGGTGGACTTTGAACGTATACTTCACAGTTCTTTTTCCCATACGTTCTCCAATTGTTTGAAGGTCTTGTGACTTTTCAGTAACAACTGGTGATAAGATTACATTCTCTAGGTTCACTGTCTTATCCTTTCTTAGAATACTGTGCCTGAAGCTCTTTCAAAGCGCTTTCAGAGATTACTAAATTGTTATTATAGAGGATGTCTCGGCAAACGACTCGTTTGCTGTTCACATATTTGAGGTTCTCTATATTGCGAGTGGATTTTTTGAGGAATTGGTTTTCACCAGCTACCACAATACCCACGTTACCCTTCTCTGCGATTTCCATGTTCTTCAAAATGTTGTAGATGGATTTCGTGGAGTAAGAAGAAGGTTCTACGTCTTCTATGATCGCGATTCTGTTTTCTTCTGCCTTTTTGTTAAGGATGGAGAGAACAGCCTTTTTCTTTACGCTGCGTGACAAGTTAGAGGAATAATCTCTTGGTTTTGGTCCATGAATGATACCACCACCAACGAAATGAGGTGCTCTGATGGAACCTTGTCGTGCGCGACCAGTTCCTTTTTGAGCCCAAGGTTTGATTCCCCCACCGCGAACTTCAGAACGATCCTTAGTAGAATGTGTTCCTTGTCTATTGTTCGCATTTTCAGCTTTTACCGCATCATAGATGGCTCCAAGCGAAATGCCGGTAGCAAAAAGTTCTGCCGGAAGTTCAACTTCGCTTACGAATACGCCTTCTTTATTGTATTTACGCGCTTTCATGTTCTACCTATCTATCTATCCGATTTTTTCTATCGTAACGATACCGCGTTCTCTTCCTGGAACCGGACCGGATACAAAAACCAAATTGGAATCTGCATCAATTTTTACTACTTTCAAGTTACGAACGGTGCTCTGTTCAGAACCCATTCTTCCACCCATCTTCAAACCCTTGAACACACGTCCAGGAGTTGTGTTGGAACCAATAGAACCAGGGTGTCTTTGAAACCTAGAACCGTGTCCTGCAGGTCCACCAGCAAATCCATGGCGTTTTACAACACCTTGAGTTCCCTTACCCTTGGAAGTTCCGGTTACTTTCACCGTGTCGTTCAAAGCAAATACATCAGCCAGTTTTACTTCTGCGCCAACCGCTACGTCTTCAAAACCTTTGAATTCAATCAGAGTTTTTTTCGGAGCAGCAATGTTTGCTTTTTTTATGTGTCCAACTTCGGCCTTCGTCATGTGTTTTTCCTTGGCATCACCAAATGCTAGTTGAACGGCTTCATAACCGTCGTTCGCAGATGTTTTTACCTGGGACACAAAACAAGGACCCACGCGTAAAACGGTTACAGTAACCATCTTACCTTCGTTATTGAATATGTGGGCCATGCCCAATTTTTCGCCGATTAAACCTTTAGCCATGGATCCTATCCTTAGGATTTAATATCTACGGAAACTCCAGCAGGGAGTTGAAGCTTCATCAGGGCTTCTACCGTATCTTCATTCGTATTTAAAATATCGATGAGTCTCTTGTGAGTTCTCATTTCAAATTGTTCTCTAGCTTTTTTATTCACGTGCGGAGAACGTAATACCGTGTAGATTTCTTTTTTCGTTGGAAGCGGGATTGGACCGGAGACAGTAGCCCCGGTCCTCTTCGCAGTCGCAACGATCTTAAAGGTTGATTGGTCAATCAACCGATGATCGAAAGCTTTTAACTTAACGCGAATTCTTTGTCCAGCCATTGTATTACTCGACGATCTCCGCAACAACACCAGAACCAATCGTTCTTCCACCCTCACGGATAGCGAACTTCAAACCTTGGTCCATAGCGATCGGGTGGATAAGTTCGATAGACATCGTAACGTTATCTCCCGGCATAACCATCTCCATTCCACCAGGAAGGTTACAAACACCAGTGATGTCTGTAGTTCTGAAATAGAATTGAGGACGGTAGTTGTTAAAGAATGGAGTATGACGTCCACCTTCGTCTTTAGTAAGAACGTAAACTTCCGCTTTAAATTTTCTGTGTGGAGTGATAGTTCCTGGTTTCGCAAGAACTTGACCTCTTTCGATGTCTTCTTTTTTAGTTCCGCGAAGAAGAGCACCAATGTTGTCTCCAGCTTCTGCTTGATCGAGTAGTTTACGGAACATTTCAATACCAGTAACAACTGATTTTGTAGTATCACGAATACCAACAATCTCGATCTCATCGTTGATCTTAAGAACACCTTGCTCAACACGACCAGTTGCAACAGTTCCACGACCAGTGATTGAGAATACGTCCTCAACTGGCATTAGGAAAGGTTTATCAACGATACGTGTAGGGTTTGGAACGTAAGTATCAACTGCTTCCATTAGTTTAATAATGGATTTCATACCTAGGTCAGAATCTTCACCTTCAAGTGCTTTTAATGCAGAACCGGAGATGAAAGGTGTTTTATCACCAGGGAAGTTGTATTTGTTAAGAAGGTCTTTGATTTCCTCTTTAACCATCTCCACCATATCGTCTCTTTCATCAGCAGCAAGCATGTCCGCTTTGTTTAGGTAAACCACGATGTAAGGAACCCCTACTTGGCGAGCAAGAAGGATGTGTTCTTTAGTTTGTGGCATAGCACCGTCAGTTGCAGATACTACGAGAATCGCAGCGTCCATCTGAGCAGCACCAGTAATCATGTTTTTAACATAGTCCGCGTGTCCCGGGCAATCTACGTGTGCGTAGTGACGGTTAGGAGTTTCATACTCCTGGTGAGACGTTGCAATAGTAATCCCACGAGCCTTTTCTTCGGGCGCGTTGTCGATTTGGTCGTAAGCAATCGCTTTGTTTTTTCCACCCACTAACTTGGCAAGCGTTGTTGTGATCGCTGCGGTCAGGGTTGTTTTACCGTGGTCAACGTGACCAATTGTTCCGATGTTTAAGTGTGGTTTTGAACGGTCAAATTTTTCTTTAGCCATTGTTAGAATCTACTCCTCAATCGTGGTGCAAGACCCGATCCTCGGTTCTTTACTCCTTTAAAACTGCATAAAATTCAGAGGTAAAAGCAGTCCTTTCCCAAGAAATGCCAATCCCTTTGGTCATGTTTCTAAGAGCCCCTGAAAAGCCAAGCAGGTTTTGGGCCGGTGCATTGGCTTTTAAGTGACTCTTCCCTGCCACAGCTTCCTCGATGGATACCACCTTGGCATTTCTGCGACTTAGATCAGAAAGAACTACACCTAAGTGGTCTGCGTCCACCATCACATCTACTTCCGTGAGGGGTCCGACCAAGTATGTGTTTGAAGGAAACAATTCCTTTACGCCCGCAAGTATCGCTACTTTCAATAACGTTAAAGTGGTATGCAAATCTCCTGTTGGCATCTCATAGGAGAGAATACGCAATTTGAGACCGGCAACTTCCTGACCGTAAAACCCGTGTAAGCAGGCTTCCTGAAAGGATGTTTCTATCGAATTTTTTACTTCTTCCGGAAGACTTACCTCGAAGGCAATTTGCTTCGAAAAGTCGGCAGTATCTTCCAGGACTGCGATGAGCGCGCCGCTTGACTTTTGGTCTTCAAAGGCACGATGCTCTAGGGCAACCTTATGAGACATTTTTTTTAGAAGCTCTATTTTGGCAATGTTTATCGAACTGAAATTGAGTTTTTTTTCAGTTCTCTCTCGAATTCTGCGGATTCCGATCTCTAAATGTAGCTCCCCTCTTCCCAGGAGTACCAATTGTCCGGTATCTTCCTTGTTTTGGAGTTGGTATCCTGGATCTTCCCAAACAAGCTCCTCCAAGCGACATAACCAAAACTCCTTATCTCCAGAATGTTCCGGTTCGATCACGACAGAGAAGGGACTAGGAATCCGAAGGGAGAGATTGGAATCAGCTAGCTCGTCTTTGTTGGATCGAAATCGTAAAGCCTGCCCGGGATAAGAAATTAGGCCAGAGTTCTCTTTTAACAAAACAAGTTTTCCTTGCTGCAAGGTAGAGATTGGTTCTAAGGTCTCTGGGTCCACAAACGAAAATCCGTTTTCTGAAAAGAAAGACGGAATCACAGACGGATCTCTTGTTTTTTTGGCAAGGGCGTTTAGCAGTGCGACTGTGGTATCAATGTTTGGATAGACCACGGAATACCGTCCTAACTCTTCGTCCGTCCTCCTCGAGAGAACCAAAAGGGGAATCCCTTCCTCGGGTAACGGAGATTTCGGCTCCGTCCAAAGAACAAGATCCAGAAGTTCTCGAACCCCTTCCCCCGTTTTGGCAGAACCACCATAAACTGGATAGAGTTTCGCCTCCTTCGGTCCCGTGCGCAGCCCAATCTTAGAAAAGTCAGTTTGGCCCGAAGGGTCATTCCAGGAAGATAAAACTAGTTCATCGTCCCATGCCATCAGCTCCTCTTTTACTGATTTCGGAAAGAGTTCCGATGCCCCCAGATAGTAGTCCATCTTTCCCGATTCATTTTTTTGAAAAAGACAAACCGGGGCTCCTTTTAGGATTTCTTCCAAAGAAACGAGCGTATCTAGATAGTCCTCACCAAACCGATCGAGTTTATTAATAAAGAAAACCATAGGAACCTTTGCCAACAGCAGTTCCTCGATCACAAGACGTGCTTGGGATTGTACTACGGATCCTGCTTCCAAAACTACAATGGCAGTTTCCATCGCCGGCAAAAGGTCAGTGACTTGGTTTCGAAAGTCTATATGCCCCGGAGTGTCTACAATTTGGATCTGGAATTCACCAAAGGTAGTTTTCCAAGGAATGGTATGGAAGGTAGTCCGAATGGAGATTCCCCTTTCGATTTCTTCCTGCAAACTATCGGATTCCGTGTTTCCATCTTCAATGGAACCGACGGCAGAGATTTTCCCCGCTTCGAACAAAATTCGTTCCGTGAGAGTTGTTTTCCCTGAATCGATATGGGCAAATATTCCAACAGTTCGGTAGCTCATAAGTTTGTATTACGATCACGAGAAAATAAAAAAGCCAGGTAGATCACCTGGCTTGTCAATATTTGGAATCGAATGGTAGGGATTACCAGCGGTAGTGGGAGAAAGCCTTGTTGGCATCTGCCATCTTTCTGATATCTTCTTTTTTCTTGATCGCAGATCCAGTGCCTTTTTGCGCTTCCATAAATTCTGCAGCCAATTTGTTCTTCATAGATTTTTCGTTTCTGCCACGGCTGTAACGAATGAGCCATCTGATTCCAAGAGCAAGTCGTCTTTCTGGACGAACTTCAATAGGAACTTGGTAAGTGACACCACCCACTCGGCGGGATTTTACTTCCACTTGTGGTTTCGCGTTTTCCAAAGCTTCTTGGAAAACGGCAAAAGGGTCTTGGCCAGTTTTTTTCGCAATTACTTCTAAAGCTTCGTAGAACACAGCTTCGGCGACACTTTTTTTACCATCTACCATTAGGCAGTTGATAAATTTAGAAATCACTTTGTCGTTGTATTTAGGATCGCCTTCGATGTGGCGTGGTTCAACTTTTCCTCTTCTTCTAGACATCTACTTTCTCCGATTAAGCTTTAGGACGCTTAGCGCCGTATTTAGAACGTCCTTTACGACGTTTGTCCACACCGAGTGTATCCAGTGTTCCACGAATGATATGATAACGAACCCCTGGTAAGTCTTTTACCCTTCCTCCACGGATGAGAACCACGTTGTGTTCTTGGAGGTTGTGTCCTTCCCCTGGAATGTAAGCTGTGACTTCAATTCCTGTAGTAAGGCGAACCCTTGCTACTTTACGAAGGGCAGAGTTCGGTTTTTTGGGAGTAAAGGTCATTACCCGTGTGCAAACTCCACGTCTTTGTGGGCATGCTTTTAGGGCAGGAGATTTAGTTCTTTTCTTTTGGTCTTCTCTTCCTTTACGGATGAGCTGGTTAATTGTAGGCATTCGATTCCTTCTTCTACTTCTCTGTCTTTAAAAAAATAATGACGTTTTCGTCCAAAATTCCAGATAGGGACATTTTGTAAACGAAAACATGATTTTGTCCCTAGAAACTCTCTAAAAGTAAGCTTCTAAGGACAAAAGGTTCGGATTTAATCCTCGTCTTCCTCTTCCGCATCTTCTGCTTCTTCTTCCAACTCATCTTCATCCTCGTCCTCTTCAGCGACGAGTCTTGAGAGTGTGGTAGTGGAAACAGGAGCTGCTTCGGAAAGTTCAGAAACTTCCTCTTCCTCGGTTTCAAGATCCCAATCTAAGTCTCCAGGCATTTCTTTGAAAACTTCGATATCACGGTATTTTTTCATACCAGTTCCCGCAGGGATCATGTGACCGATGATTACGTTCTCTTTGAGACCCACTAAGTTGTCTGTTTTTCCTTTGATAGCCGCGTCGGTAAGAACTTTGGTAGTTTCTTGGAACGATGCCGCTGAGAAATATGACTCCGTGTTGAGGGATGCTTTTGTGAGACCAAGAAGGACTGGAGTTCCTTGTGCCGGAGATCCCCCTTCTTTTTCCACGCGATCATTTTCTTCATCAAAGAGGAATTTATCCACTTGTTGTTGGTTCACAAAAGATGTGTCCCCACTGTCAGTGATAATCACCTTACGAAGCATTTGGCGAACCACAACTTCGATGTGTTTATCGTTGATATGAACCCCTTGCAGACGGTAAACTTCCTGAACCTCAGAGACTAAGTATTCGTGAAGTGCGTTTGGTCCTTTGATTGTTAAGATATCATGTGGGTCAAAGTTTCCTTCATCCAACTGATCTCCCCGTTTCACAAAGTCCCCTTGGCGAACACGGATTTGTTTTCCAATCGGAATTGCTACTTTTACTTTTTCGAGTTCAGTCGTTTCAGGAACAATATATAGAATTCGTTTTTCTTTAACGATTTCCCCTTTGTCTTCGATTTTACCGTCGATTTCTGCCAGTGTGCAGGCATCTTTCGGACGACGAGCTTCGAAAAGTTCATCTACCCGTGGAAGACCACCCGTGATATCTCGAGTTTTTTCAGCAATAGACGGAATTTTGAATATGACATCCCCTTCTCTTACTTTGTCTCCGTTTTGGAACTGAAGGAGTGCATCCACAGGAACGGAATATCCATCCGATCCAACGACTACTTTCGGAACTAAACGGTCTTTTTTCTGTTCAACCACTTTTAAAATGATATTGGATGTTTTTGGATCCACATCTCGACGAACGTTTTTACCGATTTCCAAATCTTCCCAAACAATGGTTCCTGCAGTTTCAGAAACGGCTACTTCGTTGTACGGGTCAAACTCAGCAAGGGCCTTGTTTTCTTCTACGATTTGGCCTTCTTCTGTGCGAAGGATGGTTCCAATTTTTACAGGAAGAACAAAATCATCCCCGAGGATACGTAGTGTAGTTCCCACAAGAGAAACAGTTCCCGCTTGGTCAGAAGTGATTCGTTGTTCTATCGATTCACCTACTTGCGCTGCGAACACTTCCCCTTTCTCCAATCGTTGGCCATCCACAATACGAACACTTGACAGTGTATCTGTATTGAATTCTTGGATGAGACGATTTACGATAATGGTTCCGCGACGAGCAAACACTTTCGCTCCATTCGCATTTGTCACCAAACGTCCATTAATGGATTTTACGAGAGATCGGTAAGGAACTTTATGTTCTTTTTCCTGAATGGTAGCAGATGCCGCACCACCCACGTGGAAAGTTCTCATTGTTAGCTGTGTTCCTGGTTGCCCAATGGACTGTGCTGCAATGGTTCCTACGGCTTCCCCAATTTCGGCAGGAACTAGGCGAGCCATGTCCATACCGTAACACTTTGTACAGATCCCGTGACGAGATCGGCAAGTGAGAGGAGATCTTACTTTGATTTTATCATAACCAAGATTTTCGATTTGTTGGCCAATCGCTCTTGTAATGAGTGTGTCTTTCGGGAAAACCACTTTTTCAGAAACTGGATCCACTAAATCTTCTGCCGTATAACGGCCGAATACGCGGTCTCCGAGGGAAACAATTACGTTCTCCCCTTCTTTTACGATTCCAAGAGTGATGTTTGCCTTAGTTCCACAATCATCTTCAGAAACAATTACGTCCTGAGAGATATCCACGAGACGACGAGTGAGGTAACCGGCATCGGCAGTTTTTAACGCCGTATCCGCAAGACCCTTTCTCGCACCATGTGTAGAGATAAAGAATTCTAGTACTCCAAGACCTTCGCGGAAGTTAGAACGAATCGCAAGTTCGATGATTTCCCCAGACGGTTTCGCCATAAGACCCCGCATCCCTGCGAGCTGGCGAATCTGTTGTTTGGAACCACGAGCTCCGGATGCTGCCATCACGAATACTGGGTTGAACCCACCTTGGTCTTTTTCCAATTCCTTAAACATCCCGTCGGTAATGCGATCATTGGTTTTGGTCCAAATCTCGATTACTTTTTTACGACGTTCTTCGTTGGTGATGATACCTTTACGATACTCCATATCCGCTTTTTCTACTTCTTTGTTGGCATCATTTACGAGACCTTCTTTTTGAGGAGAAACTCGGATGTCATCAATGGAGATGGTAGGAGCAAATACGGTCGCGTAACGGTAACCAAGTCGTTTGATTTCATCAAGCATCACAACTGTGATTCCTGGTCCAAACTTCTCGTATACGTCGGCAATGATTTTGTTTGTTTCTTTATCACCGAGGGTTCTGTTGATATAAACATAACCTTTTGGCATAACCTGGTTGAATATTAATCTTCCCGGTGTGGTTTCGATGATCTTTCCTTCATGGAGAACGGAGATTTTAGAGCGAATTTCCACGGTTTTCGTTTCAATCGCATACATTACCTCTTCGAGCCCTGTGAAGAATTTCCCTTCCCCTTTTCCGTCTTTGACTTCGGATGTGAGGTAGTAAATTCCAAGAACGATATCTTGTGTTGGTCCGCAGATCGGTTGTCCGTTGGCTGGATTCAAAATGTTATGTGGTGATAACATTAACATCCAAGTTTCAAGCTGAGCTTTGGGAGCTAGTGGAACGTGGATTGCCATTTGGTCCCCGTCGAAGTCGGCGTTAAACGCATGACATACGAGTGGGTGGAGTTTGATTGCTTTTCCTTCTACAAGGACTGGTAAAAATGCTTGGATTCCTAATCTGTGAAGAGTGGGAGCTCGGTTGAGTAGTACTGGATGTTCTTTAACAACTGTTTCCAATACATCAAAAACTTCTTTGTCTTCGGCTTCGATTTTTTTCTTCGCCGATTTGATGTTTGGTGCTAGTTCCAAATCCACAAGGCGTTTCATAATGAATGGTTTGAATAGTTCCAAAGCCATTTTTTTAGGAAGACCCATTTGGTGGTATTTGAGTTCAGGACCCACAACAATTACGGAACGACCAGAGTAATCCACCCGTTTTCCGAGTAGGTTTTGGCGGAACCGGCCTTGTTTTCCTTTGAGCATGTCGGAAATTGATTTAAGAGGTCTGTTACCCTTTCCTTTTACAGTTCGTTTGCGACGGCTGTTATCGAAAAGTGCATCCACGGCTTCCTGTAACATACGTTTTTCGTTCCGTACGATAATCTCAGGGGCTTTTAATGCAAGAAGGCGTTTCAATCGATTGTTTCTGTTGATCACACGACGATACAAATCGTTTAGGTCGGAAGTAGCAAAACGTCCCCCTTCGAGTTGAACCATCGGACGTAGTTCTGGTGGAATCACAGGAACTACATCAAGCACCATCCATTCTGGACGGTTTCCGGAATCTCGAAATGCTTCCAAAACTTCTAAGCGTTTGAAAATACGTTTGTCGGAGATTTTGTTTTTGTCTTGGATCTTTTGGCGGATCACACGAGCTTCTACGTCCACATCAATGCGTGCGAGAAGTTCTTTGATGGCGTCCCCACCGATACCTGCGATAAACTTATCGCCGTATTCATCTAAATAATTATGGTATTCATCTTCATCGATGAGTTCTCCGCGATTCCTTCCAGAATCAGCAGGATCGATGATCACATACTTCTCAAAGTAAAGAACACTTTTGAGTTGGTTGATGGTCATATCAAGAAGTAGTCCCATACGTGAAGGAACAGAACGATAATACCAAATGTGCGACA
The DNA here is from genome assembly GCF_000332515.2 of Leptospira wolbachii serovar Codice str. CDC. Taxonomy (NCBI): domain Bacteria; kingdom Pseudomonadati; phylum Spirochaetota; class Leptospiria; order Leptospirales; family Leptospiraceae; genus Leptospira; species Leptospira wolbachii. Next base: position 218,381 of record NZ_AOGZ02000008.1, on the reverse strand, counting down.
CTGGAGCCGCAAGTTCAATATGGCCCATTCTTTCCCGACGAACTTTGGAGTGAGTTACCTCAACCCCGCATTTGTCGCAAACCACTCCCTTATAACGGATGGATTTGAACTTACCGCAGTAACATTCCCAATCCTTAGTGGTTCCGAAGATTTTTTCGCAGAAAAGACCATCACGCTCCGGCTTTAGGGTACGGTAGTTGATCGTTTCAGGTTTTTTAACTTCCCCAAACGACCACTCTTTGATCCGTTCCGGCGAAGCCAAACGGATCGTAATCGATTCAAAACTATTGTAATTTCTCATACTTTTTCCCTTCCCTAAACGTTTTCAATGGTCTCGAACTTGATTTTCTTTTTGTTCTTCGAGAATTCATCTTCGTAATCAGAGATATCCACTTCCAATCCTTCGGAGTCTTTGATAATGATATCAAGAGCGAGTCCTCGGAGTTCTTGCACAAGAACGTTGAATGATTCTGGAATTCCCGGTTTGATCGAGTGGATTCCTTTGACAATTGCTTCGTAAATTCTTGCACGTCCGAGCATATCATCTGACTTGATGGTAAGTAACTCTTGTAAGGTGTGTGAGGCACCATAAGCTTCCAGAGCCCAAACTTCCATCTCACCCAACCTTTGTCCCCCGAACTGCGCCTTACCACCAAGTGGTTGTTGCGTAACAAGTGAGTAAGGTCCGGTAGATCTTGCGTGAATTTTATCATCCACCAAGTGAGCCAGTTTCAACATGTAGATATAACCGCAGAATACTTGGTTGATGAATTTTTCGCCCGTTCTTCCGTCGTATAACTGAAATTTGCTGTTTCCTGGTAATCCCGCTTTTTTGCAGAACTCGTTTACGTCACCTTCAGTCGCTCCGTCAAATACTGGTGTTTCAAAATTGATACCCAGTTTTTTCGCAGCAAACCCAAGTTGGGTTTCAAAGATCTGACCGAGGTTCATCCGTGAAGGAACTCCGAGCGGGTTTAACACGATACCTACAGGAGATCCGTCTTCCATGTATGGCATATCTTCTTGTGCCATCACTCGAGCCACGACCCCTTTGTTTCCATGTCGTCCCGCCATCTTATCACCCACGAGGAGTTTACGTTTACGAGCTACATAGACTTTCACCATTTCTTCCACGCCAGCAGCGAGTTCATCGCCAGTTTCGCGGGAATAACGTTTGATATCGATGACAGTTCCTTCGAAACCGTTTGGCATACGAAGTGAGGAATCCCTAACTTCTTTCGCCTTCTCTCCAAAAATGGAGTGTAAAAGTTTGTATTCTGGAGTGAGGTCGGTTTCACCCTTAGGGGTTACCATACCCACAAGGATGTCTCCTGGTTTTACTTCCGCACCCACACGGATCACACCGGACTCATCCAAATCACGGAACGCTTTGTCCGAAAGGTTTGGAATATCACGAGTGATTTGTTCTTGTCCGAGTTTGGTTTCCCGCGCTTGGATTTCGAATTCTTCAATATGGATCGAAGAGAAAACATCGTCTTTGATGATTCGTTCCGAGATTAGAATCGCATCCTCAAAGTTGTAACCTTCCCATGGCATAAAGGCAACGAGTACGTTTCGGCCTAGAGCCAAATAACCAGCGTCAGTGGATGGACCGTTGGCAAGGACAGTTCCTTTTTGTAGGATCTGACCAAAGTCACCGTATTTTTCCCCTTTGATGATTTGTCCCGCAACTGGTGTTCCAATTCCTAAGTCTTGGCCTTCTTTTACAACGGCCACAAACTGAACTTCTTCCGAATGGAAAAGTTCGTGGATTTCTTTCTCCCCGTTGGGAGAAGTGAGTTCCACTCGTTCCTTGGATACTTTACTAACCTTTCCGCCAGTGGTCGTGTGTAACATAGCCACGTTTGGTTTTTGGTTAAAACAAGTTCCTTGGTTGGTTTTTTTGAATTTAATGAGTGGGTAATGAACGATCTCTTTAGATTGGTCTTCTTTGATCCAAACACCTGTAGCATCTACTTTAGAAACTACACCGTCTTTTTTCGCAACGATACAAACCCCTGCGTCATAAGCCGCACGAGCTTCCATCCCAGTTCCTACAAACGGAGCTTCTTCCGTGAGTAGTGGCACTGCTTGGCGTTGCATGTTGGAACCCATTAGTGCGCGGTTCGCATCATCATGTTCCAAAAACGGAATGAGAGCCGTAGACACAGACACAACTTGGAGTGGTGCCAAATCCATATATTGGATTTCTGCCGGGCTACGGAAAGGAAAGTCCCCTCTATGGCGAGTGGAAATGAGTTTGGAAGTGAATTCACCCTTATCATCGACAGTCGAATTGGACTGTGCCATGTAATGGTATTCTTCTTTGTCCGCAGTGAGATACTCGACTTGTTTTTGAACTTTACCGTTTTTGACAAGGCGGTAAGGAGTTTCAATAAACCCGTAGTCGTTCACACGTGCAAAACTAGACATGGAAAGAATGAGACCAATGTTTGGACCTTCCGGTGTTTCAATGGGGCACATACGGCCATAGTGAGAATAATGAACGTCACGAACTTCGAAACCTGCTCGGTCACGAGAAAGTCCCCCAGGTCCAAGTGCGTTTAACCTACGTTTGTGGGTAAGTTCTGCGAGTGGATTTGTTTGGTCCATAAACTGAGAAAGTTGTGAGGAACCAAAAAATTCATTGATGACTGCTGTGATCGGTTTGATGGAAATTAAAAGTTGAGGAGTTTGTTGTTCCGGCTCCTGAACTGTCATTCTTTCTTTGATCACTCGTTCTACCCGAGAAAATCCGAGTTTCAATTGGTTGGCAATAAGCTCACCAACAGAACGGATCCTTCTGTTTCCTAAGTGGTCAATATCATCCGGATAGTAGTTTTCCGCTTCTGACATAAGCATCACTAAGTAACGAACTGTTTCAATGATGTCGTATTTACGTAGTACTCGATCTTCTGCCTTAGCAAAGTCTTTCGGATTATTGAATTCGAATTTACTATTGATCTTGTAACGGCCAACGATTCCCAAATCAAAAGTTTTAGGAGAGAAAAAGAGACGTCGGAGTTCCCCTTCTGCATTTTCAATCGTGGAAGGTTCCCCTGGTCTCATGATTGTGTGAAATTTTTTAACCGCGTCTTCGTAGTCGTTGACACCGTCTTTTTCCAAACAATTGATAAGAACTGGGTTGTCTTTTCCTTTCGGAAATTCAATGACATCCACATCTTTTACCTTCATTTCACGAAGGATGGAGATGTTATCCTCATTAATTTTGGAACCGGCATCGAGCATGACCTCTCCGGTTTCCATGTTGATAATATCCGCGATGGTTCGGCGACCAATTAGACGTTTGAGGTCCTTTGGATTCGCTCCCGCAATCTTCATTTTAGAAGATCCGTAGAATAAACGAAGCACTTCTTCGTTCGTTCCCATACCCATAGCTTTTACAAGTAAGGTAGCTGGGAATTTTTTCTTACGGTCGATTTTCGCAACAAGGATTCCCTTATTGTCCATCTCGAATTCCAACCAAGAACCTCGGTAAGGAATGACCCTTGCGGAGAAAGTATCTCGCACTTGGTCGTAAGAAAAGAAAATACCAGGTGATCTATGCAACTGGCTCACCACTACCCTTTCCGCACCATTGATGATGAAAGTTCCGTGGTCTGTCATCACAGGAAGGTCTCCCATGTAGACAACTTGCTCCCGGATCTCTCCGGTATCTTTAATAATGAGTCGAATGACTGCTTTTAAAGGAACAGCAAAAGAAGAATCAGTGTCTTTGCACTCTTGTGGATCGCGTTTCGGCTCTCCCAAGATATAATGGCCATATTCCATGACCATATCGTTGTTTGGCGATTCGATGGGGAAGGATTCGCGAAATACCGCTTCCAACCCTTGGTTCAAACGTTTCGTCGGATCTTTCACTTCCGACTGGAGAAACCAATCAAAGGATTTTTTCTGTACGTAGATAAGATTAGGAAGTAAATTGAGGTCGGTAATTTTACCGAAATTTACCCGGTTTCTAATTTGCATTCGGGTATGCATGGAATACTCTCCCTAGAGACGTCAAAATAATAGATGGTATGATAAACGAAAAAATAGAGGTGGGGACGCCTACGGCCTCCCTGCCTCTAAATTTTTGAAGAATGGGTTTAAAAATTGGCAACCGATTAACCGGCAGCAGCAACTTCTACTTGAGCCCCAACACCTTCGAGTTTTTTCTTAATATCAGCAGCTTCGTCTTTAGAAACACCGTCTTTCACTGATTTTCCACCAGCTTCAACAAGCGTTTTCGCATCTGCCAATCCAAGACCAGTGATTTCGCGAACGAGTTTAATAACGTCGATCTTTTTGTCACCGTGTGCTTTCAAGATGATATTGAAAGTAGCAGGCTCTTCAGCAGCAGCTGGACCACCTGCACCCGCAACCGCCGCTACCGCAACTGGTGCAGCAGCAGAAATCCCGAATTTGTCCTCCATCTTTTTCACTAGATCAGCTGCCTGAACTAGTGTAAGACTTCCAATTTGTTCTAATAGCGCGTCAACAGACATCCTATATTCTCCTTATCCTACTAATCACTATGATTACTAATTGCCGTTTTTCTCGGCTACAGCATTGATGGCGCGTGCCAATGATGCCATGATTTGATTGATTCCAGAAGCAATTTGCGTTGCAGGAGCATTGACCCCACGAGCAATTTGCGCAAGAAGTTCTTGTTTGGACGGAAGTCCAGCAATCGCTTCTACTCCGGATTTACCCAAAACTTCCCCGTCCATATAGCCGGTTCTAATTTCGAGTTCCTTCTTATCTTTTGCAAAGTCCTTACAAACTTTCGCTACTGCTGGAAGTGCATCCAGAGAGAAAATAGCTGCAAGAGGGCCTTTGTAAACATCTCCAAAATCAATGGAGTTGTTTTTATGTTCAGAAGACTCTTTTAATGCACGGAGGAAAAGGTTGTTTTTAATTACCTTCATCTCCGATCCTTCCTTGCGAAGTTTCGCACGAAGGTTAGACATATCTTCAACAGTTAAACCGCTGTAAGACGCTAAAATAAAGTTTGGTCGTTTTTCTAAACGACTCTTAAGTTCTGATACTGCTTCAATTTTAGATGGATTTGCCATTGTTCTTACTCGTTATATGTTCGCGTTTACTAGTTCTTTTACATCGACTTTCACGCCGATTCCCATAGTTGCCGCAACCGAGAAAGACTTTAGGTAATCACCCTTCGCATCAGAAGGTTTGTCTTTCATTAGTGCTGCCACTACCGCATTGATGTTTTCAGAAAGTTTGTCATCAGAGAAGGAACATTTTCCAACACCTAAATGAACCACTCCCCCTTTGTCTGGGCGGTATTCAATTCGGCCGGCTTTTAGTTCTTTTACTGCTTTAGAAACATCAGTAGTTACTGTTCCTGCTTTTGGTTTCGGCATGAGGCCTTTACGACCAAGAACAGGACCCAATTTTCCTACTTCCTTCATCATATCAGGAGTAGCGACGCAAGCGTCAAAATCAGTCCAACCACCAGCAACCTTTTCAATGAGATCCATATCTCCTACAAAGTCAGCTCCCGCTTCTTTTGCTTCGTTTTGTTTGTCTCCTTTGCAGAAAACCAAAACTTTAATTGTTTTTCCAGTTCCGTGGGGAAGAGAGATAGTCCCTCTTACGTTTTGGAGAGATTTATAATTGATTTTAGTCGAAATCTCTAATGTTCCATCAAATTTGGAAAAACTAGTAGCTTTTGCCAAACCGACTGCATCGCCAAGGGTATAAGCCTTAGTGCGATCGACTTTCTCTTTGAGTTGGATATACTTTTTGCCGCGTTTCATGACTTCAGTTCCCGTTTCCTATGATTACTCGACGTTTACACCCATGGAACGACAAGTTCCAGCAATAATGTTGATTGCTGCATCCATATCGTTCGCATTGAGATCTTCCATCTTAGTTTTTGCAATTTCTTCTAGTTGAGCTCTTTTGATTGTTCCCACTTTTACAGTGTGTGGAGTGGCAGATCCACCCTGTAAGCCTAGCGCCTTCATGACTAGAAGTGCTGCTGGAGGAGATTTAGTTACGAATGTAAAACTTCTGTCGGAATAAACAGTAATAACTACTGGGAGTTTGAGTCCCATTTGAGTTTTTGATCTCTCATTGAACTGTTTACAAAATTCCATAATATTGAGTCCGGCTTGACCAAGCGCTGGACCTACTGGGGGAGCCGGGTTTGCTTTCCCTGCTTCCACTTGGAGTTTAATTTGTTTTACTACTTTCTTTGCAGCCATCTCGTTATAGTTCCTTACTCAAATCAATCTATCAGTTCTATTGTTCCGATTTTACTTGGAGGTAATCCAACTCAACAGGAGTGGATCTTCCGAAAATTTCTACACGAACGCGGAGCCTTCCCTTATCAGGGAAGATTTCATCCACAAGTCCTGTGAAATTAGCAAACGGACCATCTATAATTTTCAATGTTTCACCCACTTTAAATAGGAAACGAGGTCTCGAAACTTCTTCCGATTCCACACTTCCCACATCACTGAAGAGATTTTTGATCTCATCGAGGGATAGTGGCTCCGGACCTTTTCCTTTTCCGCCTACAAATGTAGACACAGAAGGTAAGTTCTGGATTTTAAATCGAAGGTCATCGGTCATGTTCATCTCAACGAGAACGTAACCCGGCATGAGTTTTTTCTTAGTGACCTTCTTCTTGCCGTTTTTCATCTCGGCAACTTCCATCGAAGGAATTTTTACCGCAAAAATTTGGTCTTCCAGCTTTTGTTGTTGGACCATCTTTTCAATGTTTGTCTTCACCTTATTCTCGTGACCGGAATAAGTTTGAAGCACATACCATTTTTTATCTAAAGAATCGCCCACTTCCCTACCTATGTTCCTAATGCCCAGAACCATTTTAACAGCTTAAGGAAAATGAAATCCGAAGCTGATAAAAATAGGGAAAAGATAAATACTGTAACTAGGACTACAACGGTAGAACTCACAACTTCTTGGCGCGTAGGCCAATGCACTTTTTCAAGTTCTGCTTTACATTCCTGAATGAAACTCGTAGCTTTCATTGATCCTTGTCCTGTTCTCTAATTCTATATATTCTGCAGTATCTGGCAGGGCTGGAGAGAATCGAACTCCCACCAAGGACTTTGGAGATCCTAGTTCTACCATTAAACTACAGCCCTAAACAAGCCCTCTACCAGGCTTGAACTGGTGACCCCTTCCTTACCATGGAAGTGCTCTACCACTGAGCTAAGAGGGCAAACGTTTCCCACCCAAGCGCGGGTTTCCAAGCAAGGCTAGGTTTTTTACACTATTTTAAATGAGGCTCTTTGGTCAATGGAAAATGAGTTTATTTCATGGAAATGGCGAAAAAACAAGAAAAACCATGAATTTCCCTTGAGATTTTAGTTGTGGATTTCCCCGTTCGATAATAGAACCATGTGGGAACAGTCCCCGCTTTAAGGAATGATTCGTGGCGAAACCCTTTGTAGAATTAGAAACACAAATCCCCGATTTGGTAAAGGCAAAATCCAAAATTGTAGTCCGGTCCTCACGGATGAATCGCCAATTGGAACAATATGTCCTAGGTCTTATCACCAACATTCTTGCCGAAGTGGGCCAAACCCAATTTGTGGAAATGCTTTATACCATCTCCAAAGAATTAACCATCAATGGAATCAAAGCCAACCAAAAACGAGTTTTTTTTGAAGACGAAGGTTTGGACATCACCGATGAAAACGATTACTTCCAGGGAATCAAAGACTACTCCAAAAAGTTTTCCGAAAAGATGGCTGATGAATATGGCAAACGATGTCTCGCTCGTGGTGTCTATGTACAAATCAAATTCCACTACTGTTTAGATGGACTACTTGTCGAAGTCACAAACAACACTCCCGTAATTAAAACCGAGGAGGCTCGGATGCGGGAAAAAATGAAAAAGTCCATGAACTACAATGACATTGCAGAGTTCTATATGGACAATATGGACAACACAGAAGGTGCCGGTCTTGGAATTGCCCTCATTATGATTTTACTGAAAAATGAAGGGGTGGACCCTAACCTATTTCGGATCATCACCCACCCAGACCGAACCGTGGCTCGTGTAGAAATTCCGTTTAACGACAATTATGTGTCGTTCCGTAGCGCAGAACTAGCAGAAATCTAAGAAAATCTACCTTCTATTTCGATAGACCTCATGTTCGCCATTTTCGAAACTGGCGGACATGGAATTAAAAGGTGCAAACATTCTCGTCACCGGATCTGCCGGTGGACTCGGAAAAGCAATGGCTTACCGTTTAGGCAAAGCCGGAGCCAATATCATTCTCTCAGACATCCAAAAAGACAAATTGGACGAAACCGTCGCCCTCTTCCAAAAAGATGGGATCAAAACTACAGGCATTGTTGCCAACGTGGCCAAAGAAGAAGACAGCATTCGTCTTATGGATGAAGCGGTAGCTTTCCAAGGTAGTTTGGATGTAGCCATTTTGAATGCAGGAATCTTACGTGATGGACTACTTATCCGAGTAGACAAAGAAACCGGAAAAGTAAAAGGAAAGATGGGAATCGACCAGTGGCAATCGGTCATCGATGTAAATCTTACAGGTGTATTCCTTACCGCAAGAGAAGCAGCCGCAAAGATGGTTGAACAAAAAAAGGGTGTGATCATCCCCATCGCTTCCATTGCCATGCATGGAAACTCGGGCCAAACCAATTACAGTGCAGCGAAAGCCGGAGTTGCGGCCATGACTGTAACTTGGTCCAAAGAACTTGCCAAATTTGGAATTCGCGTGGCAGGGATTGCTCCCGGATTTATAGGAACGGAAATGGTTCTAAAAGATATGAATCCAGAGGCTTTAGAAAAATGGAAGTCCATCATTCCCGTGGGAAGACTGGGCGAACCAGATGAAATTGCATCCACTGCTGAGTTCATCATCTCCAATGATTTAGTTACCGGTGTCGTTTTGGAAATTTCTGGTGGCGTGCGAATCTAACTTTGATTAATCCTTTTGCCCTCGGTATCTTCCGAGGGTTCCCGAAATTTATTGCATGTATTTGTCATTTTTTTTATAAACGAAAAAAATTTCGTAGGTAAAATCAGTATAGATTCGTCATAAGGATATAACGGAATCTTTACCGATGAAAATAAAAACAGAACTATCGAAACAACAATTGGAACAAGCCATTAAAGGGATACAAGGTATCGCGCACCCTATTCGTTTATTGATTCTATATACCCTAGCTAAAGAAGAAAAAACTGTCGGCCAACTTGTAGAATTACTTGGTACTAGTCAATCAGCAGCTTCCCAACACTTAAGTAAGATGAAAAACAACGGAATCTTAGAATCACGTAAGTCTTCAAACCAAGTGTTTTATAGTTTGAAAGATCCAAAGTTCAAAGATCTGATTCAAACGATCGTCAAAGTGTATAAAAAGTAAACACTAAGACCTTTCTTCTAATAAGAAACGAACATATTCTCCCACAGCATCCCTTAGGTTGGTATAACCGAAGGGATATCCCGTTTGGCTTATTTTTTCCATTTCTGCACAAGTGTAGTATTGGTATTTGCCTTTTAATGATTCTGGCATATCTACGTATTTAATGTTTACGACTTTGTTCATGGAAGCGAACAAAGCGTTCGCTAAATCATTCCATGTTTCTGCAACTCCCCTCCCTACATTGTACAATCCGTACTTTCGTTCACTGCAAAGGTAAATGCTGATTTTACTGGCATCCTTTACATAGAGGAAATCTCGTTTTTGTTCTCCATCTTTGTATTCGGGTTTATAGGATTTGAATAATTTCAATTCCCCCGTATCTCTGATTTGTTCGTATCCTTTCAAAACAAGGCTACGCATATCACCCTTATGTGCTTCCCCATACCCAAAGACATTGAAGTATTTGAGGCCTATGAGTTTGTCAGCGATTCCCGTTTTTTTTGCGTAAAGATCAAAAAGCTGTTTGGAATACCCATACATATTTAGAGGCTTTAAGTTCTCGATAGGAGCCTTGTCGTCGTATCCAAATTCTCCTTCTCCATAAGTGGCAGCGCTCGAGGCATAGAGAAAAGGAATTCGTTTGGAAACAGCAAACTCAGCTAGTTTCTTCGTGTACTGAAAATTATTATGCATAAGATAAGTGGCATCTTTTTCCGTTGTAGCAGAGCAGGCACCTAAATGGTAAATTTCAGAGATATCGTTTAAGAGGGGACTTCCGGAATCTAATAAGGATTCGAACCTGTCCTTTTCATAGTAATCTTGGAAAAAATTCCTTTGTAGGTTTTTCCATTTTTCCGTAGTTCCGAGATGGTCCACGACCAAGATATCGGTATTTCCATTATGATTGAGATCTTCTATGATTTGAGAGCCAATGAGGCCCGCACCACCGGTGACTAGAGTAAGTTTTTTTGCCATGTATTCGTTTTAGTTTTTCCTATCCAACGTTTCTTTCTATAAACTTTTTTCACAAAGAAGAAAATCTGATCTAGATCTTTAAGGATCAGATCAGAGCCAATCAGATGTAGTCGATCATTCTTCCAAATTTTGTATCCACTTGATTTATGGTCTCCGGAAGCGGAACAAGAACTTCAGGAATCCAAGGTTTCATCCGGCAATCAAATACAATGGGCACTTGGTATGAGATATGGTTTTGTTTGGTTTCGGTTCTTGCATAGATATCCGATGCCGGCTCCATTCTTGTAAACATAGTCCAGATAAAATCGGAATCGGTTCGTACAGAATCTTCTGCGTCATCCACAAGAAAAACATAATGGAATCGACCAAGATCTTCTTGCAATAAAGCAAGTGCTAAGTGATCCTCCTTAACATAAGCCGAACCCTTGACCACAAGGACTCCCGGTAAAAATACTTTTGGATTTTGGAAACGTTTGTCTTTGAAATTTCCGACAAATTCTTTCGGTAAGTTGGGATACTTTAAAGGGGCATTAGCTTCCGTAATTCCCATCCAGAGCATCTTACTTCCCTTGTTCACGGTCCCACTAGTATAATCCAAAGTATCTTGGCTGATATGGCTAAAGATAAAAAAATCTGTTCTTGGATCACATCTTTCTGTGATGACACGGAAGGTTTCCGAAAAGTTTTTAAGGTTCACTCGTTCGTTTGTCACAAGTAAACATTTGGTGAGGGACAACTGTCCTTCTCCGAGGATTCGAAGGGCTCCCATAAAGGCTTCACGGAAATACCGTTCTTTCACAACAGCCGCCGCAAGGGAATGAACTCCTGATTCTTCATAAGCCCAAACACCGAGCACCTGTGGCATGACAAGTGGAAACATAGGAGAAAGTAAATCCTGTAAAAACTCAGCGATGTAGTGGTCTTCTTGGGGAGGTCTTCCCACAACAGTGGCGGCCCAAATGGCATCCTTTCTGTGTCGGATATGGGTTAGATCCAAATAAGGATAATCGTGTAACAACGAATAGTATCCGTAGTGGTCACCAAACGGCCCTTCTGGTTTTCTAAGTTTGGGAGGAATGGTTCCAATCAATGCAAAGTCAGCGTCGGCAATGATAGGGTATGGGGAAACCGATTTGTCTCTTGTCATCCGAAGTTTTTCACCCATTAAAAAGGAAGCAAAAACAAGTTCAGGAATCTCTTCCGGAAGAGGAGCCACGGCGGCAATGGTAAGTGCAGGAGGTCCACCGATGTACACATGGGCCGGAAGGGCCTGGCCTTTTTTCTCCGCCTCATAATAATGGAACCCTCCTCCTCTATGGATTTGGATGTGCATGCCGACAGTTTTGTCCCCATAAAGTTGCACCCGGTACATTCCTAAGTTTCCATTTCCCGACTCGGGGTGCTCTGTGTAGACAAGCGGGAGAGTCACAAAGGCTCCTCCGTCTTTCGGCCAAGAAACTACCTGAGGTAAGTCGTTTGTCGAAAGAACGCTACCAGAGAGAACGGGAGCCCTTCTCACCTGCTTTAATCCCACTTGGAAGGGTAAAAGGCCGAGAGACCGTTCTTTCCAAAGTTTGGAAAACCTGGGTGGGAAAATTTCTTTGGCAAGTTTGGCCAGACGTTGGATGGTAGCTACGGGTTTTGGTCCAAAAGCAAGATGGATTCTCTTTTCGGATCCATAGAGATTGGTGGCTACGGGAAACTTGGTTCCTTTGACATTGGTGAACAAAAGGGCTGGGCCTTTTTTGGCAACCACACGCCTTTGGATCTCTGCCAGTTCCAAATATGGATCCACAGGATCGGAAATTACATGGAGCTCTCCTTCCTTTTGCAAAAGTCGGACAAAATCATTGGTGGATCGTAGTGAAACCATAAAAAGGAATAGACGGCTCCTTGTTTTCTTAGACGCTATAGGGCATAAAATCTATGTCCCAAGAACCAAATACCACACAACCAATCATTACCGATATCAAAAGAATTGCTGTCTGCGGAGGATCTTTAGGGAGAGAAAGGCGCTCCTATGTCCGGGGCCAAGTGGTGGATGTGGGGATTACAGATCTTATGAAAGCCGAAGGACTTTGGGATCTCATGACCGGACTTTTTATTGGGGAAGAAACAAAAATCACACCTTTCCTAGATTTCTCTTTGGCACCGGTCAGAAAACCCGTATTGAAATTGGAAGTGTATGATGTTGGTGGAAATAAAATCTACACTTCCGGAAAAATCAAAGCCGACGAAGACGGATTTTTTTCCTGTGAAATCAGAGACAAACTGCCCGTTGGATCTCATGACTTCCAAGTGGTCCTGGAAGGCCTCGATAGTTTTCGCCAATACTCCAAAGACTTAGCCCATTTGAATACCACAGAAGATTCGATTTTAGGAAAGACTACCATTGTGGGTAAAGGTAAACTCAGGATCCTTGCCGAAGACTACAAAGGGATGGTGGTCACTTCCGACATTGACCAAACTTATTTGGCTACAGACATCCATTCTGGGAAGGGAAAGTTTTCAGCAGTTTTTGAAACACCTAACCAAAAGCAGGCGCTTCCGGGAATGCCAGAATTGTATAGGGAACTCAGAACATCCTTATCGAATGCACCCCTTGCTTTTATTTCCGCAAGCCCTCACTTCTTTCGCAGGACCATGCTTGCGACCATTGCCAAAGACAATATCCAAATTGAATCCTTACATTTAAAATATTTGGAAGGTACCATTAAAGGTGTTTTTGATAAAGTGCTTGGGACCATTTTTAACCCTATCGAATTTTTACAGAATGGATTCAAACCAGCTTGGTCTCGAACCAAAAAATTCTTAGGAGCTTCTTACCAAAGTCTCTTTGACCAAATGTCCTATAAACTTTCGATTCTTCTCTATGACCGAGTGTATCTCCCCACAGAATCCAAAGAAATTCTCCTCGGTGACAATACGGAATCGGATTATATGATTTTTACTCTCTACCAAATTATCTGTATGGGAAAACTCACCGGGGATGAATTGGAAGAGTATCTGTACAAACTCAACTTCCTAGGTAGGGATGCGATCACAAGAGATGCTGCCAAAAAAATCCGACTCCTTTCCGAAGAAATTCATAGAATCCATGGAACCATCAATCCAGTTTCTTTAAGTATTATCAACAGGACTGGCCACGGACCCAGTGAACAGGAAATGCGTGAAAAAGTTAAGGACGCACTTCCGGCGGGAATGTATGAGTCGTTGTTTGGGACCAAACAAGCGTTTTATGGAACGGAAGGTGCTCTAGGAATGTCGATGCTTTTAGAATCGGAAGGACATTTTACAATCGAACAGACTCTGGGAGTTGTGGCGGGAATGATTGGGAAGGTGTTAGAGGGGAAATTAGTAGATGAAAGTTTTTTATTAAAATTGCTCGAGGAATTAACGCTGCCAAAATCTGCAGAGACTTCTAGACAGAAATTAAAGGAAGGCCTTCTCTCTGCCTTCCAATCTTAATTTTTATAGATTTAGTTTATTCTGCACAAAGCAGAGAACATTACTGTTTTTCGAAGTTTTACGGGAGAAAAAACGCATGATTGGTTTGTCGCGATTTTCTTCCAAAATGGTTCTGTTTCTATTGCCAATTTGGCCATAGGGAATAGTAAAAAACGCACTTGTTTTCCTTTCAATGAACCACCTAAGTTTTCTATGACCTCTATCGGGCTGCCATAAAAAATGGAAGTTCGAATATGCATAATTCCAAGAGAATTCGCAATGGAAGGATCTTCCACAATATAATAGTCTGGTGGGTCTAAACTTAGTTTCGTTACTAATTCCTCAATCTGAACGGAAATATTTTTCATTTCCTTCCAGACTTTTGCATTTATGTAAATCGAATAGATTAGTCCGGCTCCTAGGAAAAAAAGTAAAATGTATTTTTTTCTGCCAACTATTCTCTTCCATTTAAAATTTGATAAAAGTAAAATAGGAAATAAACTGAAACAGGAATAATAACGAGTACCCCAATCAATATTAGAATCGTTAGGTGAAAAAATAGAAACTATACATACAATTAGAATCCAAACAAAAAAAAGATTCCTAGTGATTGTCTTTCTTTTCTGCGGATGAAAGAACATAAACATAACAATAAAAACTAAAAGCCAAGGTGAGTATCCAAGAAGTCCAACCCTTGAATTTCCCCAAAGGAGAAGACTTTTCCATTTTTGAAGCACATCCATTCCGAAACGAAATATACCTGTTTTATTATTATCGAACCTAGGCCCAAGTATCGAATCATAAACAAAATAGTTCACACTCACATAAACAAAAACGATGAAAGAAATAACGAATAATCTTTTAAAATGCCAATTGTTTCGGTAAAACCCACTTCCATTTTTAAAAATGGAATAAAGATGAATCATTACCAAAAACGCAAAAAGTAAAAGAATCTCAGTTCTTAAAAACAAGGCTAAGATAGCCAAGAGAACCGCTGTTGCAGTTACAAAATGGAAGCGAGGTTCTTTAAAATACGTTAGCAAAAAAAACGTTAAAAATAGAGAGCCAAAGGCAATATCGGAAAAAGCTAAAAAATGCTGTAATAGAGGAGTAAACAGAAGAATGACTAAAAAAAACCACCATTTCTTCGTTACACGATAAATTAAAAAAGAATACAGCCAAAACAAAACAGCGCCTAAATAAACAATTCCTTCCGGCCAATTTAATTGAATGAATGGTGTGATTAATACTGTATTTAGAAATGGAAAGGGAGCAATCATACTCCCGTTTTGATCCAATTGAAGGTTATAAGAATGTTTAAAATAGAAATACTTATATTCCGGGTCTATATCCATACCTGGATAATGAATCCCCTGCTTTATAAATCCGTTTTCTAACCAGAAGACTGATTGTAGAACTTTCGCAATGCTATCACCAGCAAAACTATAACTTGGCCTGGTATAACCAGCAATCAAAAGTGTGATCATTAAAAATATGGCTGGCAGAATGTATCGAAACGATTTATTCATTATTTTCTGGGTTTTTCTCCAATGGAAAAACCATTCACAAATTCAACGACATAAAGCGGGCGGCCTTTTGATTCTTCAAAAATGCGAGCAATGTATTCACCTAAAATTCCTATAGAAATAAGAATCGAACCACCGATCAAACAAATGAGAGTCACAATTGTCGCCCATCCAGGATTATAAACAATCGGCATTTCTAAAATAAAGTGTTGAAAAGCACGGAACAACGCATATACACCGACTCCAAATCCGATGAGCGCCACTATGATGCCGAGTCCCAAGCTAAATCGCAAAGGTAGCGGTGAAAAAGAAACAGCTGCATTCATTGCAAGTTTTAACATTTTCCGTAACGGATATTTTGTTTCACCAGCTACCCTTGGATCACGTTTATAAAAAACGGGTGTCTGCGGAAAACCAATCCAAGCATTCATTCCTCGAAGGAACCGATGATTTTCACGAAGCCCATTTAAAGCGTCCAAACACCTTCGGGAAATTAGGCGGAAGTCACCGGAATCCAAAGGTAAATCTTTATGGACCAAAATTTTCATTAGTCTATAGAATGCCCAGGCAGTTGTTTTTTTGAAAAATGATTCTCCCGAACGAGCCAACCTTTGTCCATAAACTACATCATATCCTTCTCTATACTTAGCGAGCATCTCCAAAATCACTTCAGGCGGATCCTGCAAATCTGCATCCATCACCACAACCGCATCACCTTTGGCATAGTCCATTCCAGCAGTTACAGCCAACTGATGTCCAAAGTTTCTCGACAGACTAATGACTTGAATTTGCGGATCACTGTTTGACCACGAAACCAACTGAAAAATAGTTTGATCGGTACTGCCATCGTTTACAAAAATGACTTCCACTTTCGTTGGTAAAATTTTGATTAATTCGTTAAGTCTTTCTTTTAAGAAAGGAAGAGAAGATTCTTCGTTATAACAAGGGATAATGATAGACAATAATTTTGGATTTTTTCGTGGGATTAGATAATAGTGCATAAGAAATATTTGATTGAAGGAACTTAACTGATTCTAAAAGGAAATAAACGAAATGACCACAAAAAAACCAGTAAAAAAAGTTGCCTTGCGCATATTTTGAAAGATCGTTGACAGGAAACAATGAATCGTCAACTAAAGAAGATCTCCATTATTACTCCTTTTTATAACGAAGAATCGGGAGCAGATGAGTTCTTTGAACGAATTGTCCCCCACCTCCAAGCCCTAAAAACAACTTATGAAATTGTATGCGTAAACGATGGCAGTCGGGACCGCACTATAGAAAGATTAATTTTTCATCACAAAAAAAATCCAAATATTAAGGTTGTAGACTTTTCGAGAAACTTCGGCAAAGAAGCGGCGGTGTCAGCTGGTTTAGATTATGCAACGGGAGACGTTGTTATACCGATTGACTCCGATTTGCAGGATCCACCTGAACTAATTCCCGAGTTAATTGAAAAATGGAAAGAGGGTTACGATGTTGTTACGGCCAAACGATCTGGCAGACAAGGAGAATCCTTTCTAAAAAAATTTACGGCAAAACATTTTTACCGTGTCATTCGTTATATGAGTGAAGTAGAAATCCCTGTGGATGTCGGAGATTTTCGACTTATGGATAGAAAAGTAGTAGAAGCACTTTCTACTATGAAAGAGAAAAATCGTTTTTTAAAAGGTATGTTTGCTTGGGTAGGATTTAAGCAGATAGACGTGGAATATGAAAGGCAGGCGAGGTTTAAAGGTTCATCAAAGTGGAATTATTGGAAACTCTGGAACTTTGCTTTAGATGGAATTTTGATGTTTAGTACGATGCCATTAAAGATTTGGAGCTATTTTGGTTTTTTTGTCTCCTTCAGTGCGTTTATTTATTTAATCTATCGAATCATTCGAGTGATTCTCAAAGGAGTCGATGTACCAGGTTACGACTCTACACTTGTCATCATTCTCTTCTTAGGTGGGATCCAACTGATCGGTATTGGGGTTCTTGGTGAATATATCGCCAGAATTTTTATCGAAGTAAAAGGAAGACCCGTATATGTTGCCAAAGACACAATCGGATTTAAGACTAAAGGGCCCCGTTCCTCAAATAAACGTGACAGTTCGGGAAATAAGTCTTAAAGTAACGATAATCCTTTCGAATATATTCGTAATAAAAAATTAGAAGTTCCTGGTTCCAGGATGAATCAAAACTTGTGATCGGATTTTGGAAAACATCCAGGTCACAAAAAAGAATTAGGCCAGGCTTTTTTTCTGAAACTTTTCCCTTAATTTCTTCATTATCAATGAACATTGCCTTTGCGTTCGTTTTGTCCGTAAAGTTACCAGGTTGTATGACTCGGTTGATAGGGATTTGTTTGAATAAAGAGTAAATTCCATGAGTCCCTTTGGCTACGAATACTGGCCGTGGATCTAAATTTGCATTTTGTATATCCACAAATATCTCTTTTGCAATATCAGGGTAAACTTTCGAAAGTTTGATGACTCTCTTTCGAACAATCACCGCTAAAGGGATCAAACCAAAAATCACTACGATAATCGCAACTTGTTGCTTATATCGAAAGAAGTATTTCATATTAATAAATCGAAAGAGAAATGAAGAACCAAGGACTACAGGCACTATCATGGGAAGGTAATAGTGTTCGAAGAAATACCCCGTCCAAGTTGCAGCAAAAAACGATGTAATAGTCCAAATAAAACTAACGAGTAAAACTTTAGGAATTTTCTTTTTTCCAAGATAAAGAAAAAAAGTCACCATCTGAATCAGGATAAGTGCCGCAAGAACCGGATATGTTTCTAAGGAAACGACTTTCTCTAGAAATGTAACCTTTTTTGCATAATTAGAAAACAAAATTTTATGCGTTTCTAAAAAGGAGTCCCCAAGCCCAACCCAAAAAATCCAAACAGTACTAACGAGAAATGGTAGAATCGTGATCGCGTAAAAGAATACATAACCAAAAAAAGATTTTGGATTTTTTAGAATCTGTCTTCTATGTAAATATAAATGGAGAAAATAAAAACCCAAAATATCGAAGGCTGTATTGTATTTAATAATAAACGCAAAACCTAAAACTAAAGGGCTTACAAACCGATATTGCTTTTTTCCATAAAAGAGAAACCAAACACCAATGATTTCAAGGCATAAGTAAAATAATTCCGTGTTTCCCGAAAGGCCGTTTAGGAAATAACTAAAAAGTATTAAAAAAGCGAGGCCGGCACTGAATGCAAAAGAACGATTACTTTTCCTGAGAACTAACCATATAACATAAGCAGAAGAAACGACAACAATCAACGTAGAAACTCGGATTGCAAAAATAGAAAATCCAAGAAGACCATGAATGATCGCATAAATGATATAGATTCCAATTGGTTTTATATCCCAAAGATCTCGATAGGGTAATTTTCCCTGTAACCAACCCTCCCCTATCAAGGAATAGGTGATTTCATCCCAATCAATTGCTGTGTAGCCAAACGATGGGTATCGTAAAAATAAGGCAAAAAAAAGTAAAAAAAGTAAAACTAAACAATTACGGAAATGTAATGAGGAAAACAAAGAAGAATTTAATATTTTTTTCATGATGTATACGAAACTAAAAAATAATGCAGGCTAACGCATAAAAACTAAAATCTTGGATAATTTAGTCAAGCTATTCTGGTTGGACAGAAAGTTTCGAAAAAAAGAAAGCCGATTGCATAACAAAGGAGTTTTAACTTTCCAATTTTTGATCCAAATGGAAGATTGGCTTATCTTTATCGTTAAAATCCAAACTCGTATGAAAAACAAAGCGAAGACAGTTTTAACAATTATCCTTAGTGTTTATCTACTTTTAGTAGCTCTTCAAACATGGGGAGAACTAACCAAACAAGTTCGATCAACAAAACGCAGCATGGATTCCATGAGACAACTCGTTAGCGGATATCCCCATCTCTTTTATCCAAATCATTTCAATGATATCCATTTGCTTTCGGAAAAATTTAGAAAGCTAAATGGAAAAGAAGAATTGTATTATATAGATAACCAAATCTTCCAATTTGATGTTTTACAGATGGCTTCTGCACCAACTTTACTAAAATCCTTCGAGACGGCGCTTCCAAAATCGGGATATATCGTTTTAGCTAACCAAAATTCAAAAATAGAAAATAAAGACGTTACCCACTTCCAAAACTGTAAACAGAAGATATCGGGTGAGTTTTACTCAATATGCTTTTGGGAGAAACAATGAAAATTCTACTAGTAACCCTTTTAGCAGCAAATTTAGTTTCTTTTGTTTTTCTAGGTTTTTTTCCTGAGTTTTTTCTCGCCCTTCTTTTCTCTCTTTTGTTACTAACGCTTGTGAGTTCCTTTCGCCTTCTCCAACAGTCAATTAATTATAGAAAGAAAAAACAAAACATTATATTTATTATTTCCCTTTCATTCCTATTCCTATTAGTTAGTTATATTTCTGAAATTCGTTGGAGCCTTAACCCCTTTGGGATGTTAGACGCTTATGCAATGTGGGTCGGAAAGGGGCGAATGTTAGCGCTCTCCATTCTAGATGGAAATCCATTACCTATCTGGAACAAATATTGGAGGATGCCAAATTATCCGCTAGGTATTCCTTTTCTCCATGCTGACCTATCACTTGTTTTTTCCAGCTTAAGTGAATTTCTTATCACTCTAAAGATTCCAAACTATCTATACTTGGTACTTCTGTATTTTTTTCTAATAGAAAGGACATTGGACCTACAGAAATCAGTAGTGAAGTGGGGATTTCTAATAATGATAGGAGCATTTTTATTCCATCCTAATTACTTGCTCGTTATTTCCGACCTTTGCGCCGATTTCCCTGTCTCAGTAACAATTGCGATAGCTACATACTTCCTTATCAAAAGAGACAAAGAAAAAGATTTTTATTGGATTTTCTTTGCAATTGCTTTGTTAATCAATTTAAAAAGTGAAGCTTTATTGATTTCAATCGTATTATGTGGATTTTACATTTTGTATGCAGTAATAGAAAAAACATTTAAGATACAATTCTTTATGATTGCCCTACTTCTATTAGTATTGTTCGGGAGCCCAACTTGGTATCTCTTCGGAAAGGGAAGTTTTTTATCGTCAGATTTTAAAGGAATAAACCAATCTTCCTCTCACACTAGTTTTATCATCGAACGACTTTTGGATGGAGACCTTTGGTATTTGGTTACCAAGTTCTTTCTTAAATTTTACCTTACCCTCACCAAAGGATTATCCTTTGTCCTTTTAGCCATCGTTCTGATTTGGGGGAGTTTAAATCTTAGGATCGGTGTGTTATTCTACTTCGTCAGTGTCTCTATTTATACTGGGATTTTTCTTCTTACGTCGCTTGATCCTCAAGTTCATCTAGAACAAGCTTATGATAGGATTCACTTTCAATTATTTTTGATTCCGCTGGTCATTTTTGGTGAGTTTGGTAAGGAAAATGAAGAGGTCATAACAAAAGGTTTCACCGGATTTCGCAATGAATTAATTAAACAGTTCAAACGGATGATTCATAAAGATCTAAAAAAATAAATCTCTATTTTTTTTCCCATAGCATATAGCGGTAGCCCGCCGTATTAGAATCAGAAATCTTTCTATAGAATTTAGATTCGATTTCATATTTTGAGTTTACCCATTCATTATAAAACTCATCAGAAATATTATCATCTTTCGGTGGCTTAAAGTCATAGACGAAAACTCGGAATTGAGATATACCTAGGTCATGAAACCTAGTCTCTAAATCCTCAAATTCACTTTGTTTATTAGCTATCAAATGAGGTTTCTTCAAAAACGAATCGGAGATTAATAACAAATCAAACGTACTTAAATGAACTACCGGTGCATCTGGATATTTATTCCATTCGGACTGCAAAATTTCGTGGTATTTTTTTACAAAATCGATTGTTTTAAAATTTCGTTTCACGTGATAAAAACCTAAAACAATTTGTAAGATTATTAGTAACAATATCCATCGTTTGTCTTCTAAATGTTCATCTTTCGAAAGCAAAGATATTACAAATATAGAAAACAATAAATATGAAAATTCTGTATAACGTAGGCCAAGATATAAACCACCCTGAGAATACGGACTAAGTAAAACAACAAAAACCAGTGAAACGAAAGCTACCCCAATGACAAGTTTCTGAATTTGCGTTAGATTCAATTTAATCAACGAGAATATGATAAGTAAAACTACGGGAAAACAATAATATAAAAAACCTGTTCGATATGTGTTTCCTAAAATAAATTCTTTAAAAAAGTGTAATCGATCACTGAATTGCAATCGCCCAAAATCATTTAGACTCACCTTACTTCGCACACCAAATATTTCGCCAAACTCATGAAAGTTATAAGCACCTAACAAAAATACAGCTAACGAAAAACCAATAATTAAAGGTGAATAAAGCTTAATGATAGAAGTGATTTTGCGACGGTTGGAGATTAGAACAAAAAAACCTAAAACACCGATATAAATTACCGACTCCGAACGAAGAAAAATCGAAATACCTCCGGATATTCCTGCAAAAAAAGAGGTAATAAGAATGTGTTTCTTTGCACTTTCCAAAACCAAAGCACCATAGAAAAAAAATAACAAGAATATATGAGATGGAATACTTTCTGAAAACTCAATAGCACTCGAAATACTATAGCCAACTAAAAATAAAATAGCACCTAAACAGAGAATTTCGATTTTTCTAATATAAAATACAGACCGAAGGACATAAACGAAACCCAAAGTAAGAAAAAAGTAAAATAATAATATCATCCCATTTAAAAAACGGTAAGGTATGGGAAGGAGAGAAAATGTTTGAGCAAAGAACGTTGGATATTGAAACACACATTTCTTCTGATTGTCACGAGTTTGAATAAAGTATACCCAAGGATATCGGAAGGGATAAAACCTGAACTCCGGGTCTATTTCAATATTTTTAGAATAACATTCGTGTTTTTGAATCCCTTTTTCTTTATATTGAATCGTTTGATAGAGTTTGATTTGCGAATCTGATTGAATTAACGGACTAATACCAGAATCCCAGGATATTCTCTTGTAAACAAGGAAACACACTACCAATCCTAAAATCAGATAAAGGATCCGTTTCGAAGTAACCCAATGTAGAAAAAGAGAGAGCCAATTCATAATTTTCTTCATTTTGGTTTTTCCAACACATAACCCTTGAAATGAGCAAGTTTGTGTTCTGATCGAATTACATATTGTTTAGGATTAAGTTTAAAGTTGATATCGAATTTTTGTATCCAAACGTTTTCTGGAAATTCATTATTTACTAACTGATTGCCCTCCCATTCCAAAAATAGGATTCTTTTTTCTTGTTTTTTTAGGACAGTTTCTACTTTTAACCAATCTTCATTCGAATAAACGGCCACCTGCGGATATTTTATATAACTAACCCCAATAAGATAGGATAAAGAGAGCCCTCTGTGTACGATCAAATCAGGATTCAAATCATCAAAAGAATTCATCACTTGATGGTATAACTTTGCAGATGAGGACCATTGTTTAATTGCACGTAAATCTGATTTATAACAAAAATATACAAATGGCAAAATGAGTAGATAATACTTGTATGGTGAATCCTTTTGTGCAAAAGAAAGAAATACTCCAAGCATCAGAAGGTAGATTCCACTTTCAAAATAACGCATTCCAAAGATGTCTACACCTGCTCGATAAGGTGAAATAATTGGAAGAAAAAGGATAAATAAAATTCCAGCAAGTAGGAAGGAAAAGATGTGTTTCTTCTTTTCGACCCATAAACAAAATATTCCAAGAAATAGGATTGGGTAACCTTTAAAAATTCCAATCTTAAACTCACTACCCCAAAGATCAGCCGTCCATTCAGAAAATAAATTACGAGCGACCCCTCCCTTCTCCATGTCAGTCATTGTATTCAACCCGCGCATTCCCAAATAATGACCATATACAGAGTGATTCCAGAGAGAGAAGACAACCAAGAGTATGATACTTAATAGCATATACGGAAAAAGGATTTTTATGCGTTGAAGTTTTTCCCTTTCATAAAAGAAAGAAATACTAAAATAAAGCAACAGCCCAATTGTAGATTCAGGCCTAAGTTGAAAATTAAAAACAATTGATACAGCTAATAGAAGCCCAAATCTAAACTGTTTTTTCTCACTAAACAAATTATAAGAAAGAATCGCAGCTAAGAAAAAGAAATTAGTCAGCGTCAGTTCAGAATAATCTAATGATGACAAAAAGATCGGAGTCAAACAGTGAATGATAACTACTGATGAAAGTATCCGAAGACCTCTCGTATCAATTCTGGAAATGATACGGTCTAAGAGAATAAAATTGAAGAAGAAAAACAGAATCGGAAAGAATGTTAGCCATTTCAGCGAAATCACAGCTAAAAACAATTTCTGAAGCCAAGTAAATAAAACAGGATATTGGAAAACACATCGACCATCTTTTAATTCGAAGGCCCAAGGATAACCAAATGGGATCATTGTTAAATCAAAACCCAGATCTTTTGCAGGAAAGTAACACTCTTCCGCATTACCTCCATTCAGACTATTGACTACTTGGTAATATTTTATCTCAGGATCACTAGAAATAAATACTGTATCCTCATTCCACTTCCAACGGTAAAAGGTCGGAATTAATATGATAAGAAAATAGATACCAAGTCTTTTGGTAAAATTCATTCCTAATCCCGTTTTATAATATGAGCAGTTACTGCTTGAAGCGCAAAAATAAGCAATGTTAAACTCAAATTTGTAGCAACAATAAACTCACGCTCTAAATTTATAAAAATAAACCCACTCTTTTGCCATTGGATAAATATCAAAACAATTGATAACACGATGATACCAAGGCCGCTCAGTAATACAAAAAACAAACGGTCCTCTTCCATTGATAGGATAGACTGGTACATTTTACTAACTCTAGGTTGTTTTGTCGCAATAAGCAAACCAGTTCCCCAAAGACTCAAACCAAAGATTGATAAAAAAGAAAAGAAAACCATAGAATGGATTCCATATAGATTCATTCCAGCAATCGAAACAACCTTTCCTGCGAAGAATCCAATCAACAGCTGAATCCAAAAGAAGAAAAACAAGGTAAGACCAGATCTCTCAAACAAATGGGGTCCATAAAAAAGAATTCGAAGAAGATGACGCATTCCATCTCGCCAAGTCTTTAAGTGCGGGATTCTACCCTCTTTATCGGGATAAAGTGAAACCGGAACATGTTCCATTTTTGAATCATGAATCAGTGCTTTTATCAGCAATTCTGAAGCAAATTCCATACCTTTACTTTTAATATCCCAGGACAAATATTTATCCTTACGGAAACATCTAAATCCAGAATTGCTATCACGAATCTTAAATTTTTTAGAATATAATAAATTTATAATCCAATTAATAACAGGAGTCCCCAAATAGCGATGCAAAAAAGGCATTGCTCCTTTATGAATTTCGCCATCGAGCCGAGACCCAATTACAATATCATAATCGCCTTCCACAAGTTTAAAAATCAAAGCAGGAGCTTCTAAAAAATCATAGGTATCATCAGCATCAGCAAAGACGATAATATCTCCCTTTGCATTTCTAATTCCGGAATCAAGTGCAGCCCCGTAACCGCGTTCCTTAGCTGGAGCTACCCTTACGCCAAATTTTTTGGCAATGGATATAGATTGATCGGTGCTTCCGTTATCAGAAACCAATATTTCAATATCCATATTTTTTGAATTTTCTTTCTTCACCTTAACCAATTTATCTAAAACATAAGGAAGGGTTTTTTCCTCATTTAAACATGGGATCACAAAACTAACGCTTGGCTTCTTCATAGAGACTCTCGTTTATATATTTCGAATGGATCATATAGAGATAATAGGAATTCCGATACATTCCGGAATTCTGGTAATACCTGATACTGATCTTGATATTTTATTAATTTCGAATAACAAATAGCTGGTAATAATTGGTATTGAAAACACTTTTCGATTAAATCTGCTTGCGTACTACTAGATGGATTTGTTGCAAGATTTAAAAATAAGAATTTATTGCCTAGGAATCGATACTCCCATGAGGAACGAGCTGGCATTGCAATATCTGCTTGCTGCGAACTGAAATTTTTCGGCAAAAAGAATTCGAAATTATGAGGCATTACATATTTACTATATTTTAAAGTAAAATGTTCAACTAATGAAAACCGAAAACTGCTCGCAATTAAAGCAACTACTATCAAAGCAATTGCATATCTTGATAGAGTAGATTCATTCGCTAACTTTTCCTTGTCTCCAGGAAATTCAATTAATGCAAATACACCTATTAATAGGAAAATATTAGAAATTTCCAAAGTATTAAAATCATATAGTTCGTGTAATGCCCAAACTAATAACAAACAACAAATGGCCGAGTTGTGGGACCATAACCATCCGAGCGAATTTCTCTTCTTATATACGATAAAAACAAACCAACTCAAAACCAAAAGGGAACCTAGAATTCCGAAAGAACCAAATCCTTGCACATAGAGATTATGCGCTAACGGGAAACTCTTAAAATTCAGAATATAATCTCGGATAAAAAATGCACTATCCGTATCAGAAACATCAGTTACGCTAAAAGGAATTTTATTTTCAGGGAACATACCGAAACCAAATATTGGGTTCGATTTGATTGTCGCTAATATATAAAAACTCCAAATGGATAATCTTACTGTTGTTGTTCCCAAACTGAACAAAGATTTTTCTGATTTAAATAGGATGTAAATGCCTAGAGCAAAAAGTAAGATTACAAAAATAGATCCGTATAACTTGCGCTTCGGGGAACCTAAAAACAAAAAGTAGATAGTTACGAAAATAACAAAGGAGAGAATTGAATTTCTAGAAATAGTGACTCCTAAAAAAGCAATGGAGATCGTTACAGCCAAAACGATAAGATATTTCTGTAGCGTTGATTGTTTAGGCTCTAACCAAATGATTACGGAGACACCAGAAATAAGGAGAGCATTGGAGGCAAGTAGACTAACGGGAATAAGGAATATATCCTCGTGATAAGATGTAATTTGAAAACTTGGATCTTGGAAAATTTTCCAAATTAAAAAACAGGAATTTAAAATAAAAAAAAGAACAGCTGACTTTAGAAAGAAAATAGTCCTTGGCCTTTCCCAAATAGTAAATAGGCGAAAGAAAATAAAACCTTCGAGAAGAAGTATTCCCCGTTGTAAGGCGAAGTCATCCCACCAATCCTTACCGATCAATAGTAGGACTAAAATTAGAGGAAAATAGAACGACGATAACTTCGCAGTTCTATCAAATTTTAAATTGCGACCTCCCATAACAATTGCAAATGCAATCGGTACAGACGGATAAGCCATAAAATTGCCAAAGGATATAGCCGGAATGATGGCCAAAAATGGGCCAATCAATGAGAAATTGTTCTCAGATAGTTTACGAAATGTAAATATTAGAAAGAGAATCCATAAAAACGAGATCACTTTGATTCCCATTTTTTGTGGAAGGACTTGAACCGGGTCGTATTCGGCTATTTTTAAAAATACGAAACATGTCAGAAGAATAGTTAAAAATAGATCCCAATACTTTCTTTTCTCTCGAAGACAAGATCTCCAATGAATCGCAGTATAAACTGAAAAAAGAAATAAACCTACCCCAATGAGATCAATGCGAAAATTTTTTTGGTTCGTATGAGATTGGAAAAGAAATCCCAATCCCAATATAAGAATCATATCCCCAAAAAATGGCAAAAACCTAAGCATATAGGTTTAGAGCCAGTTTGCGGTTTTGGGAATGTATTTTTCAGGGAGAGATTTAGAAAAGAACTCCCGTTTATTTGCGAACAAGTTAAAAAAGATTATATGTCTGAGTGCGGCAATCCCATCTTTCCATGTGATCTTCTTCCCCTCTAAATAATTCCTTGGATAATAAGATATGGGAAACTCTTGGACTTTGATTTTTAATCTGGCAACCTTAGCAGTAATTTCCGGTTCAAAGCCAAATCTTTTTGATTCCAAAGAAATATTTTGTATAATCTCTGCACGAAATGCCTTATAACAAGTTTCCATATCCGTCAGATACAATCCACTTAGGATATTAGAAAGAATAGTAAGAATACGATTGATAAGATAGTGGAACGTGCGATGCACTTGACGCCCATCTTTCTTAAAGCGAGATCCAAACACTACATCTGCTTTGCCTTTCGCAATCGGATCGATCAACATCGGAATCTCATCCATGTCATATTCAAAGTCCGCATCCTGAACAATGATTATATTTCCGGTAGCTTCAGATATGCCTCTGTGAAGGGCAGCTCCCTTACCTTGATTCTTTCCTTGAGTTAGGATTTTATGTTCAGAACGAAAACGGTAATTTTGCAAAATTTCAAGGGAATTATCCCTCGAGGCATCGTCAATAAATACGAGCTCTTTTTTGGTAGAAAGAACCAAGGCATCCACTTTTTCAAGAAACTCTAAGAGGTGGCCTGCCTCGTTATAAATGGGGATGATGAGGGAAGTTTTTGCGGTCGATCCCGCTTTTACAGAACTCTTTTTAACTACCATATCTAGGATTCAAAATGTCAAAAGAGTTGCGGAAGTCAACGGTTAAAAGGGGAATTAGGTGGGAAGTTTTTTAGTGCGGTATTTAGAAAGTCCTCTAAGACCATGAATCAAAGTTAGAAAAAAAGCAAAAAATGGATTAATTTTTTCGCGATTTTTTAGCATTTTAAAATGAGCTATCATCACTTTCTTTTTGTTAGATGTAGCTGCGCCTCTTCGCACACGATAACTTGCAAGTATTTCAGAATTTCCCATAGCAAATTCAGCCTCTTTCATGATATCCAACCAAAGTGCATAGTCATCTCGCAGGCTTTTTAAACTAGGATCAAAATATTTCTTACCAACTGCAGATACAGAATATACGGCAGTAAGAAGTCCAACCCGATTGTAAAACAGGAGGTCACGATAAGAATATTTTTTCTTCTGAACTAAAAATGGATCGCAGAATTCAACACCAGCTTCATCAATAATTCGATAAGATGAGAATGCAAATGGTGCTTTATAAAGCTCTATATGCGAGATCATAGATTCTAAAAAACCAATATCCCATAGATCATCGGCATCTAAAAAAGCTATATATTCACCACTTGCCTTTTTAATCCCAATATTACGGGTATCTGCAGAACCTGAATTTTTATCTTTCGGTATAAAGATAATCCGCTTGTCTTTTTTAGCCAACTGCATTGCCAGTTCAGCCGTTTTATCTTTTGAACAATCGTCAATGAGCAATAATTCCCAGTCTTTAAAAGTTTGGTTGGTTAAGGATAAAACAGAATCCTCTAAAAAATCAACCGCATTATAAGCGGGCATAATTACTGATACTTTAGGCATGGGAATATGGACAAGATCTAAAATTGTTTATATTTTAAAAGAAAAAATGAAATATCTCCATCATACTTTTTTGACAGGATTTTTAGACAGGGACATCCTTTTCTAAATATCTTTCTGCACATTCAAGAGCTTCTTCGATAATTTGGTGCATATCTAAATATCGATAAGTAGCTAAACGGCCTAAAAAACTAACATTTTTAATCTGCTCAACCTCCTCCTCATATAATTTAAGTATCTTTAAATCTCCTTCTAATCTCTTAGGATAGTATGGTATATCGACCTCAGAAGTTTCCTTACTATATTCTTCAAAGTAGATAGTTTTATCAAAAGATTCCCAAGGAGTAAAATGTTTATGTTCGTGTATTCTTGTATATGGCACTGATTCGTCGGCATAATTGATAACCGGATTCCCTTGGTGATCTCCATCTTTCCTGTATTCTTTAAAAAAAACTGTTCTATAACCTAATCGCCCATGATGAAAAGAAAAAAATGCATCTATTGGGCCTGTATAAAAAATATGATGATAATTACTCCTACTTTCGTTTGAAAATTTCTCATTTAACTTCACCGTAATAAATTTATGCGTTAATATTTTTTCTATCACATACGAGTAACCGTTTTCCGGGATTCCTTGAAAACGATCATTGTAATAATTGTCATCATAAGAGAAACGAACAGGTAACCTCTTCAGAATGGAAGCAGGCAAATCGGCGGGCTCGCAGCCCCATTGTTTCTTTGTATATCCGTAAAAAAATGCCTTATATAATTCTTCACCTACAAACTTTTTAGCTTGTTCCTCAAAAGTTTTTGGATCTAGAATTGATTTGTCACCTTTCTCTTTAATCCAATCAATAGCTTCCGCCGGCGAAAAGGCCTTACCATAAAATTGATTAATAGTGTGCAAATTTATTGGGAGGGAATATACCTGCCCATTGTATACAGATTTAACCCTATTCACAAACGGGATAAAACGATCAAATCGATTCACATAATCCCATACAACTTCGTTACTAGTATGAAAAATATGCGGACCATATTTATGAATCATAATACCTGTATCTGGATCTTTTTCAGTATGACAATTCCCACCAATATGACTACGTTCATCAATAACTTCGACTAAATAACGACCGGTCTTTGCCAACGAATTAGCGACAACTGCTCCAGAAAAACCTGCACCAACGACTAAAATTTTTTTCATATATATCTTGAGGGAATAACTTTTAAAAAGATAAAAACAAATTGCTTTAAACTTTGTTTAATAAAACGGGTTAACTTATTTTTAAAAATGCGTAAAGTAGAGGATGATTCAATGGATTGATTATTTCGAAAAAAATTCTCCAAAAACTCCCGTTGAGTTTTTGACCATTCTCGGTCCAATATCCCATTTTTAAAAACGTCAGAAAATTCCAACCCATCAACAAAAACCAAACGGCATTTTTTTGCAAAGTCGACATCAGAGTTCAAAAACACAGATCTAATTTCATCTAACTCGGCAACTCCTGTGGACAAATTCTTCGTCGACAAGCCGCCAAGCGAATAATGAACAATAGGTTTCAATATACGAATGCCTTTATATCCATACTGAATCACGCGATACATAAACTCAACATCGGCAGCATATTTATATTTTAGACTAAATCCACCTAAGTTTTCATAAATGCTTTTTTTGCATAAATAGGATTGATGATTTGCCGGATTACCCAAAAAATAATCAACATCAGTTAAAGTTTTGGGCTCCCAGTTTCTCAAACCGAATAACATCTTTGCATATCCGCAAACATAATCCACATCCGATGTTTCAATCGCTTCTAAAAGTGAATGTAAAGAATTCTCAGAACAAAAATAATCATCTGCATTCAAGAAAAGGATCCATTCACCGCTGGCCATTTTTAATGCCTGGTTCATAGCATCATAAACACCTGAGTCTTTCGCCGAAATTAATTTAAACTGACCTTTGTATTTTGCAATTTCGTTCAGAGTGTTATCAGAACTAAGTCCATCCCAAACAATAACTTCCATATTTACATGCTTTTGATTTAATGCGGAAGCTAATGTCCTTTGAATCGTCTTCTCTGCATTACGAACAACTGTTATTATTGTAACTAACGGATTGGTATTCAATTAAACCTTACTTAATTCTTTATAAATTTTTAAATATGAGTCAGCACATTTTTCCCAAGAATAATTTTGAACCCGAGTAAATCCTTTAACGCGTAAGGAATTCAGTTTTTCGATAGAGTCTAGGCTCTCTACTAATAAATCACTAAGTGCAGAAGGGTTCAGGGGGTCAAAAAATTCAGCAGCGTCACCTGCGACTTCTTTAAATACATTAATTTGACTACAAAAAACAGGACAACCAACAGACATCGCTTCCAATATCGGAATGCCGAAACCTTCGTATAGCGAAGGATAAATGAACAATTTTGCATTTCTATATAAATTCGCAAGCGTTGTTTCCGATGAAAAAGAAACATGAACTACCTGTTTTTCTAAGTTCATGTTATTTATTTCATATTGTTCGTGCGGGCTAAACTTTTTACCGCCGGCACAAACTAAATAGAGATTTTTTTCCTTTGGTATTAAACTAAAGGCTTTCAGCAGAAAATTAAAATTTTTATACTCTCCCCGATTACCTACAAACAGAAGGTATTCCTTATCAAAGGGAGAAGGATTTAGAATAGGTTCTTTCGATAAATCGCCTGCATTATAGATAACAGAAACTTTTTCCTCCGGAATGTGACTATATAATCGAAGAAAATCAGCCTTAGTAGAATGCGATACACAGACTATCTTATCAGCTGCAACACTTAGAATTTCTCTATTTCTGAGTATAAAATTGTTAGAGCCATAGAATTCCGGAAATATTTCATGAACACAGTCATGAATTGTCAAAACCATTTTGGTATTACTTTTTTTTAGTAAGGGCAAAAAGTAACGATGATAATAAGTAGGATGAAATACAGTATATTCATCTTTTAAAATGGCATCGTTCACCTCTTCATTCAAACACATGATCTGTTTAGAAAGGCTTAATCTTTTGACTCCGCTATCTTTACTAAGGATAAAATCAGGAATGGGAAATTTAAGTTTTTGCAATAAAACAATTCCTACTTTATAAGCCGTGTATAGAGAAAAAAAACTTACTCGATTGATTAGTTTTTTTGTATATTTTTCAAAAATGATTCCTTCCGTATAACCAGACAAATCAACAGAACATGAATATTCGATTTTTTTATCATCTAGTCGTTTAAATATTTCCAAAAAAATCTTTGAGATGCCACCGTATTGATTCTGGAAAAAGATTTGATGGTCAAAAAGAATTTTCATTTAGAAATATTTCGATAAACCTTTTTTAGTTTATATGCTGATTTATCCCAGCTAAACAGCGCAGCCTGCTGCGTAGAAAGCTCCGAAAGTTTAATTCGCAAATTTGGATCCTCGATAAGACTCTTCATTCCTTTAATGATTTCCAATTCAACCTTCGGGTTCACCGATATACCGGCATTACCGATTACTTCAGGTAACGATGATGTATTAGATACTAATACAGGAATTCCACATTTCATAGCCTCTAAAGGCGGTAACCCAAATCCTTCATATAAAGAGAGGTAAACAAAAAATAAAGCACCTGAATAAATATAGGCCATCTTTTCATCGGGAATAAATCCTAAAAATAGGACACGATTTTGATAAACGTTAGGAAATTCAGCTTCTAAATCGACGAGCCCCGCACCCCACCCTTTCCCACCCAAGACAACAAATTTTATGTCTGCATCTAACCCACTCTCTGCTAAACGCAAAAATGCCCGCAAAGAAGATTTTAGATTTTTTCTAGGTTCGAGAGTAGAAACAGTAAGAATGTATTTTTTTGTTTCTAAACCGAATTGAGAAATTATCTCATCAATCAATTCGTTTCCTTTGATTTCGTAAAATATCTCTTCCGCAGCCAATGGGATAACAGAAATCTTAGTTTGGTCAAAAAAAGGAATATATCCAACTATGTCGTTTTTACTATGTTCCGAAATTGTAACTATAGATGTTTCAGAGTCAATGTTTCTAATAATCTTCCAAACAACCTTATCCTGATTTCCTTCAAAAAATTCTGGATATAATACGGCGATCAAATCATAGATAGTGATAACTTTCTTAACTTTTGTTTCTTTTATAAAATCAGGAAAGGGCAAAAAAGGACTATGAAATATGAAATCATTCGTTAGATAAACATTACGGATTGGATTTATATAATTTCCCAATCCTAAAAGAACAAATAGTGGGTCTATTACCAACTTAATTGCCCCAAGAAGTAGATTCCTGTAAAAAAGATTACTTTTAAAATCAAAAAAATCTAAGATCCAGAGATAGAATAAAAAAAGTCGATCTCTCCATTTTGAATAAGATTGTGGAACGAGCAAATGACCTGAGTCAATTTGTATATTATGGATCTCTAAATATTTATAAAAGTCACAAATATTTCCATGAACTGACGACAAATAGAGGTCAATTTCCGGATCATGAACAAACTGCTTTAGCAGATTTTCAATTACCCGATAAATTCCCGTTTTAGCCTTATTATTACGGATGGACCAGGCTAATACAGAAATATCAAAGATAAGCTTCAAGTTTCAAATACTCTTCAAAATTGGTAGGAATGTTTTCATCTGATTCAATCATCTTAAAGAAAGTTAGGTCATTAATTAAAAAACTTTTGTTAAGAAATTCATTGTAGCAAATGGCTTTTACTATAGAACCATTCTCCAAAACAAACATCTGAATCATCCTCTGGCCAAAGGGAAGCCAAACATTCTTTCTGATAAAAACTAGTTTATTCTGTGGCATTACTTGTATTTTAATCTCAAGAAAAAAGTAAAAACTCTAGTAAAAAATTTCAAAAAATATTCATTTCTGAAGAATTCCTTTTTGATCAAATAATACTTTGCATAATAAAATAACCAATGACTGGATACTTTTCCGACCAATTTATTTTGCATTTCTACAATTTCGCGATGAACATTTAAGTTTTGACTGGTTTTGGTATTTTCGTGTATCCGAGTACAAGCAATCGGTTCACTAAGAAATACAAATTCGAAAACTTTAGCAACTCTTATCCAATATTCATAATCCATACAGAATCCAAGAGATTCATTTAAAAATCCTACTTTTTCCAATACATCCCGCCTTAAAAACACGGTAGGTTGGCAAATGATACAATAATCAAGAAGTCTTGCGAAAGAGTAGGTTTCAATTGGATAAAACTCAATCAAATTATCATGTTTATCAATATGGATTCCTATAGCATAAAGAGCGTAAATATCTGTTTTACTTAATACTTTTACGATTTTAGTCAATGCACTTGGTAGATAAACATCATCAGAATTTAACCAAGCAACAATATTTCCAAGTGCTAGTTTCCATCCTTTATTGATCGCATTCGTTTGTCCTTTATCTTTTTCAGAATAGAACTGATAACTAATGCCAAGACAATTTACTTTGCAATTCGAATCTATCTGAAACTTTTTGAATGTGCGACCACCAATTTCACAGACAAAATCTCCGGAATTATATTTTTCTTGATAAAACTCTAAAATATCTACAGTTTTATCGTTAGATTTTCCATCCATTATGATATAATCGATATAGAAGTCACCTGTTTGAGAAATGACAGATCGCAATGTTCTCTCAATAAACTCCCCCTGGTTAAACGAAGGAGTCACAATTGAAATTATATATAAGTTTTTCTTCGGAATCATTGATGTTATAATTTGAAAAGAATCAAATAATACTATTTATCATTTTTTTATTGTCAGTTAATGTTAAGCTTCTATAAACCTTGGCGAAAGTTGGGAAAAAATAATCAGATCGTAAAACGAAAAAACGGATTGTATCCGAATGTAGTTTCTTTTTTGAAAAAACGTGGAATCCCGAATCTATAGATATATAAAAATATCCATATTTATCTGCAATAAAGCGAAGTGTCCTTTCATTATAAAAACCTATGTGCTGACCGGTCTCTGGCGAAAAATACCACCAATTCTTGTCGGGAACTTCTTCACCGTAAAGCAAAGTTGAAAAGACAAATAAATTGGGCCGAAAGCCTAGAAAAATATTATCTAGTTCAAACAAAGGATTTTCCAAATGTTCTAAGACTTCGAAACTTAGAATGCAGTCATAGTTTTTACTTTTACTTTCAAATCCGCGTGCGAAAAGATTTTTAGTAAACAGGTCTCTCCATTCCGCATTAAATCCAACATCTCTTAACATACGTACTAAAAGACCATATCCTCCTCCAAAATCTAAAATATTCAGATTATATTTTCTAAATTTCTTTTTACAGAAGTAACGAACGAAACTTTTAAACAGCAGAAGAAAAAGCGATGGGATTCGAAGTTTGAAATCAATAATGGTAAGTAAAACTGTAATTCTTTTCACAAAAAGTAAATTTCGAGCAACAATTCCTGTGTCTGTTATTGCAATACTTTCAGTATACGCATCCTCTAACCAATCTGCAGGAAATACTTGCAAATATTTACAGTTAGGGCATTGATAAACTTCTCCATCAAACCGGCCAAGGTATCTTAATCCCTTGAGTTTGCGCGAAGCTTCAGCGTTACAGATTTTGCATTTCATAAACTAATATGAGATCAACTGTGCCTTAATTTGCTTGCAAAATGGATATTTTTTCTTCAGATCAAAAGAAATTTCTCCGAAATGATAGAAATTACAACTAAGAATCTTTTCTTTTTTTAAGTTACCAAGTGGTTTCAAACTTCTCGTGTCATCCCCGTTTATACTTAAATTCCGTAAATATGACATCAACCCATCCTGGAAGCTGGAATAATACATAACATCATCTACATCAAGACCTATTCGCAATTGCAGATGATTATAATTTGCATATCGTAAAATTGAATCTGCAGGCTCAAATTCTGTAAAATTTCGAACAAAAATAATTCCAACATTTTCTGCAGCTTCAAGCTTCATCGCACGAATCGTAATATCTAAAGATTGAGTTCTTTTAGCATTTTTCCGAGAAGCATTCTGGATTTCATTAATCGAATATGAGGAAAAACCAAATGCAGAAAATATTAGAAAAATAATACCACTGAACAACTCATTTTTTACAATTTTCTTTGGAAATATTAACCTTAATACCATACTAAGTATTATTATAAAGTAAAAAACATTAATAACTGCTGTAGGGAAATCATAACGGTTGTTTTGTGGAAGCTCGCCACCATAAAAAACTATATTTAATAAAATATTTATAATTAAAAAAATTAGAATAGAGATAATTTGAAAGGATTTTTTAACAATTCTTAGAGATTTAGTTTTTACTATTAATCCTACACAAAGAAGAAATCCAAGGATCAACGGCTGTAAAAACAAAGAATTATTCATAAATCCAACAATTCTACTGAGTCGGTCGGAAATTTGGGCACTATTTCCATTAATATCCACAGGATTCAATGATGTAGCCTTTATTACAGCAAGAACGATTACCATTGAAACTAAAAAAGGAATCAAATACAATATGTGATAGTATTTAAATTTATATTTTAGATCATCCTTATCATATAAAAAAAATATAGGCAAAAAAGCCACTAAAACCATATTTTCTTTCGAGCCGATCATGATTACTAATGCCAACACCTGTAAAACTGCTGTAAAAATACCATATCTAATCCTTCTTTCCCAAGTGAAGGTTACAGTAATGAATATTGCGAAACCAAGAGTTACGTAAGTTTCACCTGGCCCTAAACGCGAATAGATATCTGACCAATAAGTAAAGCTAAAACAAGTAATTGTCCATGCTAAAGCTACGGGTGTAGATAAAAAAAACCGAAATAGTAAATTTAAAGAATAAACAAATGAAACAAGGATAAAAAACCGAAACAAATACCAAAGAATTGCGTTATCTTTCCAGAGAAAAACTTCAACTAACCGTAAAAAATAATACGAAGGTCTATAACGCGTACTAACTCCAAACAAACCTACTTCGGTCCGATCGACCAAAGTACTAAGAAAATCGCTCCAACCATTTTGATCTATTACGGAACCTAGAAAAAAGAATATTTCGTGATCATCGATTAACCAAAATTTAGCCTTAAAATTTGGGCCAAAGATATAAAAAGAAAAAAGAAAAGCAAAAATCAATACAACAGTTTTTTCGTATTTTATTCTTTTCCAAATAAGTATTAGAAAAGCAAATATTAAGAGAAAAAAAAGTTGGTCTGTCTTTAATATAGATGAGTACATTTTAGTATTAGATTAAATATCCTTCTCAGATATAAGATAGTTTGGTCTTCCCTTCGACTGAATAAATAATTTTCCTAAATATTCACCGAGGATTCCTAGTATAATTAGTTGAACACCACCGATAAATAATACACTTGTAAGTACAGAAGCCCATCCAGTGACAACACTATCTGAAGTAAAAAAAATTATAATCGCATAAATCCCATAGCCCCCAGAAAAAAATGAAAGCAACAATCCAAAGTAGGTAGCAAAATGCAATGGTTTTACTGAAAAGGAAGTGATTCCATCTAACGCAAATAAAATCATCTTCTTTATGCTATATTTACTTACACCCCATACTCTTAATTCTGGTGTATACTCGATAGATTCCTTTTTAAATCCAATTGCTGTAACAAGTCCCCTGATAAATAGGTTTTTTTCATTATACAATTTTAATGCTTGAATCACTTTTTTATCCAGAAGCCTAAAATCAGCTGCTCCATGTGAAATCTGCAACCCAGACAAATAGTTGAGTAAATGATAAAACAGGGATGCTGTATTCCTCTTAAACCAGGAAACGTTTTCATCGTCCTTCCGTATTGTATAAACAATTTCAGCACCATCCTCCCATTTTTTGATTAATTTAGGTATAAGTTCTGGAGGATGTTGTAAATCCGCATCCATAGAGATTACGGCATCAGCTTTTGAGTGATCGATACCCGCCTTTAAGGCAACCTGATGTCCAAAATTTCGCGAAAAAGAGATATAAGAAACTTTTAAACCATTCTTCTTTTT
The DNA here is from genome assembly GCF_000332515.2 of Leptospira wolbachii serovar Codice str. CDC. Taxonomy (NCBI): domain Bacteria; kingdom Pseudomonadati; phylum Spirochaetota; class Leptospiria; order Leptospirales; family Leptospiraceae; genus Leptospira; species Leptospira wolbachii. The sequence continues at coordinate 180,638 of NZ_AOGZ02000008.1, read as the reverse complement.
GACTAATTTCTTGATTTCGAACAGCGTATCATCTTTACTACCATCATCAACAAATAATAAACGCAATTTGTAATTTTTAATATTTAAATTAACAATTCGCTCAAACAGGGACTTAATGTTTCCCTCTTCATTAAAAGACGGAATAACAAGATCAATTGATTTCATCTCTTTTTAACCCTATTTTTGTAATTATATCATAAGAAGTTCTGAATAAAAAAAAGAATATTCTTTCCCAAAAAGATAGTCGGAACATTATCTTGCGACTAAAGTATTCGGTGAATACGTTAGTTTTTACTTCTTTAGGATGTAAAAGTGGGAATTTTAACTCATCAGTATCCATACCGTTCATTTTCGAATTCATATCTATTGTATGGGTTGCAAACTCGCCAAAACCAATATTTGAAATTAAATTATATTTTGGCATAATTGAATATCGCCTATTTTTAAAATTTAAATAAACCCACTGGTAGTCCCACGTGTCCATTAAACCTAAAAAAGCACTATATATATGCTCAATCCAAAAATTACGTTCATTTTGATTATAAAAGGTATTATTAATGATCTCCGCTATCTCTGCTTTATTTGAAGATCTGAGTTGATATCCCTCCCATGCCCTACGCCAGCTTGCCCATCCCCATATATGAAAATACTTTGAAAAAAAATAGGATTCTGAAATCGAATATCGTGAAAAGAAAAAATTATTGCCGGAAATCATCCCAATCCGATCATCTCTTTCGTATTTATCTAGTAAAAGTTCACAGTATTTAAAAAATGAATCATGTGGAAAACAATCATCTTCTAAAATAATTCCTTTCTCTTCATTTTGGAAAAACCAACTAATAGCAGAAGAAACGCCCTCTCCACAACCCAAATTTCCGCTATTAATTTTTAAAAATACTTGATGCGTCTGCGAGATCCGTTTCGCAATTGAGATTACTTCCTCCACTTTTTTTTTCTCACCAGCCTTCGTGATCCGTGGACCATCGATGGAGATATAAATCCGAGTTGGATTCACAGAAAGAACTTTAGCTAATAATTTAGCAAAAAGGTCTGGTCGATTGAAAGCAATAATCAAAATAGCTACATTCATCAGTAATTTATGCTTTTCTCATATACGCGACGCGTATCACTCGCTGTCTTTTCCCAAGAAAAACGAGTAACATTTTTTAAGCCAGATTCCCTTAAGTGAATTTGAAGATCAATTCTTGTGAGAACTTCTCTAATTGATTTTTCTATCGATTCAGAGTTTGTTGGATCAAAATATTGAACTGACTCTCCTCCTACTTCCAGAAACGATGATGTATTACTACAAACCACCGGACAACCAGCCGACATCGCTTCAAGCAAAGGTATTCCGAATCCCTCGTATAAAGACGGAAAAACAAAGATTGTAGCGTTTCTGTATAGTTCCATTAATGAAACATCATCATTAAATTTCCTATGAATGATCCTATCATCGAGCTCTAATTTTCGGAATAAACATATTTCTTCTAAAGTAAAATCACCGCCGCCTGCCGCATATAAAAGAAGATCAGGAAACTCATTCAGTAGCGGAAAAACACTCTCAATAAAAAAAATAAAATTCTTATAATGGGAGCGATTTCCAACAAACAAAATATATTTCTCTCTATCATTTCTATCTGAACTAACTTTACGCTTTCCTTCAACTGCCAAATATACAACATCGATTTTTTCCGGAGAAATATTATATATATCAATTAAATCTTTTTTCGTACTTTGCGAGATAGCAATAATCCGTTTTGCAGAATTTATGCTTAAGATTTTATTTTTAATTAACTCCTCGGAATCAGGAAAAAAATCAGGAAACTTTTCATGAATAAGATCGTATACGGTACAGACAAAAGGTCGCCCAATCTCACTTAAGTGATCTATGAAATATGGATCATAATAAGTAGGATGAAAAATATCATATTTCCCAATTTTTAACTCATGAAAAACAAACTCTTTCATTTTCCTTTCATGATCAGGAGCTAATCCAAAATTTTGCAATATTTTAAATAAACGATTTTTGCCCTTAAAATAACCGGGAAACAGCCAGTTCTCATAATTTACGTATTCGCTATGGGGAAACCGATCATCCAAATAAACATTTCTAGAATATAAAATGGAATTTTTTACAGTCACGTTTTTGAAATTCTGGAGATGAGTCATTAACTCAAAAAAATATCTAGAAATACCTCCATAAGATTGGAGTGCAAATATTTGGTGATCAAATAAAACTTTCAAATTTATAATGATCCAGTTTTCCAACGTTTCAAAAAAGAAAACAGGATTGATGGCCAATTCCAAAAGAATAAAGAATAAACTTGAATAAAAAACAATTCTCTAACCTCCCGAAAAAATAGAGGGATAAACATAGATGCAACTAATTGGGACACTAAAGTAGCAAAAGCAGCTCCAATAACGCCATACAAAGGAATCCAAATGAAATTCAAAGCAATGTTAACAATCAAACCAGCTAAACTTTTTATAAGTACATAGGATTGTTTTTCTTCAATAAGATAGTAGTTTCCACCTGCGACACCAATAAAAACAAAAATACCTGACCAAATATAAACCTTTAATACATCAGAAGCTCCTATGTATGGAGAACCATACAGCCAGCTAATAATATCCTTTCCAATAAATTGAATCAGAATTGCCATTACAAGTGATACAAAGATTACTATAATATGAAGGAATTTCAATAACTCCAAATATTCGGATCGCGATTGATTTTTTTTTGCAATTAAGGTTGGAAAAAAAGAGGAAGTAAGACCCAGCGGAATAAAATACCAAAATTCACTTAATCGAACTGCAACACTATAAATTCCAATCGGTGCATCTCCAAGTATCGATCCTATCATGAGCTGATCAATTTTCATATAGATGATGATGGATAAGGAAGAAATCAATATTGGAAAGGATTCCTTGAGTGAATCCAATATCGATTTTATATTTACCGAAATCCGAGAGAAACTGCGATGTCCTCTGATATAAAATAAAAAAATAGATAAATATGAAAATAGTGATTCAAATAAAAAACTAAAAACAAAAAAAAGAATATGTAATTTGTTTATCAAAAGATAAATGCGAATTACAGAAAAAACCAAAAAAGATATGTTTTCAATATAAACAACATATTTGATTTCTGTTTGGGCCTCATAAAAGTATCTAGGAACAGATAAAAAGCGAAACAAAATTGGAACAGCAAGTACCAAACCGATATGAAATGTTAGTTCATCATTATATCTAAGAAAGTAAAGGGTCAAACATGCAAAAATAAAAAGAAAGCTTCCGGAAAATAAATGGAGAAAAAAAGAGTCGGAAAGAAGTTTATCAGTTTTATCTTTATCCTTTACAAGTCCCCTGACAAGAAACCCCTCTGTTCCCAGAGGCACAATTGTCGCAAATAGAACAATTAACGAATTAGCATAACTGAACTTTCCGAAATTTTCTGGACCAAAATACCGGGCAATCCAGACACCAACAAACAAACCCACAAGAGACTTCAATATTTTATCAAAGATCAACCAAAGCGAATTATGAATGATTTTTTTCATATATCCACAATAGCTAAACAATTCTCTTATAATAGAAATTTAATACAATTAATATTATACTAGAAATCAAAAGTGACGGAAGGATAGCACCATCAATATAAGGTTGAAAAATACCGTAAATTCCAATAAATAACATCGAAACTAGTAGTGAAACTCCCAAGACGCTTCTAGAATAGAATCTTTGAGAAAAAAACAACAAATTATAACCATAAAAGATACCACATAAAAAAATGAAAAATTCTCTACCGTCTCGATACATGCTGAAAAAAATAGACCCAAATGCGTTTAACTGAATTAACGATCCATCTTCATTTATACCGATTGCAAAGTTCTTATGCAGATATCCTCCTATTCTAGATTCTTCAGAAATAATATTAAACCCCAGTTGATTCATTAGTAGAATCGGATACTTCAATACCCCCCCAAAGAATGATTTTCCATAAGTTAAATCATGTATAATCGAACTGGGATTCAGCAATTCGTGATCTAAGATAGAAAACGACTCTGTATGATAAATAAAGATATAGAGCTTAAGTGAATCTACAAATCCACTCAAGCCACTATTGTCTCGTAACATTGTAAACACCATTAAGAAGAAAAGAATAAAGCCTATAAACAAAAAAAGATATTTATTTTTTCTATAGAAAAACTCTCTAGAATGACTGCTAAACAAATCAAGAAGCAATGTTATAAGAAATACAGAAATTAGGGAATGCAACGCAAACCTTCCGGCCAATATAATGGCATCAAAGAAAAGTAGGAGTATGGCTACGTAAAAAAGGCGATTATCATTACCGATATTCCGAAATGAAACACCCAAAAAGACTGACGCAACTTGGAACGGATTCACTATCCAAAAATAGAAAATAGATATCATTTTTGAATTATGAAAAAGTTTTGAAGATCCTGTCCACAGCCCGAATACTTCAGATCTGTATTCCCTTACGGTAAACTCTGTAGACATAAGATATAAACCTCTTGCAAGAAAATATATTGTAATTGGAACAATTACCAAAACGTAAAATAAAAAAACAGCCCTTACTATATATTTCAATCTATACTTCGGAATTATAAACAAATATTCAAATGATGACCTGCTCCTCAATAATTTCCAAATAATGGCTCCCAAAACTAGTCCAGAAAAGAAAATATAGTACAAGTTTTGCGTTTTTTGACCGATTACGAATAAGTTAGTAATCGAAGTAGAGCTAATAAAATTCCAGAGAAACCACCAACTTACGATTACTGCAGCAAAGATGGAGTATTTATATGAAATCCGATTCAGCAAGAAAAGCACTACAACATAGAAGATTATTATTTGAATCGATTGATAGCCCATCCCGCACCTTGCCCTAATCCAGTAAAAAATATTTTCACAGTTTTAATTAAAATTAAAAATTCAAACGGGATTGCCAAATTGCTTACCGTCCTTTACCAAAAACTACAACCCTTATAGTTTTAATAATGGTACGTAAATCCAAATAGAATGAATAATTTTTAATATAGTATAAATCATATTCAAGCTTTACTAATGAATCATTAACTGAAGAACCATAATCGTAGTTTACCTGTGCCCAACCACTTAACCCAGGCTTCATTAAATGCCTTAAGCTGTAATACGGAATTTCCTCAACTAGAATTTTTATAAATTCCGGTCTTTCTGGCCTAGGACCAATAAAACTCATATCGCCTCGTAAGATATTAAATAATTGTGGCAGCTCATCAATTCTTGTCTTCCTAAAAATGGCTCCTATTTTTGTAATCCTTGGATCGTTAAAACTAGACCACTTTGCACCTTCTTTTTCTGCATCCGCAATCATAGTGCGCAGTTTAAAAATGTTGAATTCTTTTCCGGATAAACCTACCCTAACCTGGCTATACAAAATTGGTCCAGTTGAGGTGATTTTAACAAGAAAGGCAGCAAGAATTATTAACGGCGAAGTCAAAATCAATAATAGGAGAGCACCAACAAAATCCAAAATTGCCTTTAGTCTAAGCGCAATCTTATTCGATATAATCGAAAATCCATTTGAAAATACAATCCACCGGTCTTGCACATTTAATACGGAAATTTTTTCGAAGTAATATTCAAAAAAATCTGTTAGATCAAATACCTTAAGTCCATGTAATTTTGCATCCATTAAATCTCTAAGAGTATCATCCGAAATCGATACGTTTGAATCAAAAATTACAAAATCAAAAATTTGATTTTCTTTCTGAAAGTAACTTTCTAGATTTTTTTTTCCTCTTATAAAAATAACTTTGGATAAATTTTGATCACTAATTCTAATTTTCTCGTTGCCTTCTAAGTAAATATAGACATTTACATTCTTAAGAGACCTGAAGTTCTCTCGAACAAATGTTTGTAATTTGTCTTTGCCCAAAATTAATAATGCACTTACTTCCACTGCACCAATAACTCTCTTTTTATACAACTTAATAAGCCAGCGAAAAACAAGACCCAATACGAACACTAAAATCAAATTCTGAAAAATAATACCTCTTCCCCAAACACCCCCGATATATCTAAATTGAGTAAGAAACAGTAACGCACTCATAAAAAAGAAGAAAGTTATACATGCAATGATATACCTTGTGATATAGCCAATTCTTAAATCACTCGAAAGTGGTTGGTATGTATTGAATACTGTTTGAAATATAATTAGAATTAAAAATATTGAATTTCTTGCATAAAGTTCAAACAAGGACAGAAACTCTATATTATTCACCCACATTATAAATTCTAGTGATACAAAGATTGACAATATATCCATTAATAGAATTATAAAAGGAATTCTTGCGTATTTTCTTGTGTATAGATTAATCATTTATTTGATCCCGAATTAATAATCTTCGCTGCTGCCGCTGATGTTGAAAAATTCGCATAAAGCAATTGTTTGGCGCATTTACCCATATATTTTCGAAGCTCGGGATTTAATAATTTAGTAGCATTACTAAATAAAGATTCGCTATCTCCTGAATCACAAATTAAGCCAGATCCTGTTTCATTAATCAGCTCTTTAAGGTCATTCCCTCTATTGACTGCACCAAGTATTGGAAGACCCATTTGCACATAACCCAATATCTTTCCAGGGAAATTATGTGTTTTATGATTTGGATGTAATGTAAACAATCCCACATCTGCTTCTGTCAGATATGATTCAAAAATATCTTGTGGGACTGATTCCAATAGTAAACAATTACTTAATCCATTACCTTCTATAGTTTCTTTCACTAGATTTTCTTCATCACCAGACCCGATAAATACAAAAAAAACTTCTTTATGAATTCGAAACCTAAATGCTAAGTCCAAAAGGTTTTTCATATATTGAGCGTGGCCAATATTCCCTCCATACAGGAAAATTACTTTATCCATTAGTAAATACTCTGATCGCAATGAATGCTTTGGCTCAAATTGCTTTGCTGAGGTCCAATTATAGAGGACTTCAACATTGTTTAACATTGGGAATCTGGAAACAAACCACCGTAAGTTAGCTGGTGACATTACACCAATTCTATTGGCTACTCTATACGTCCGCCTCTCATAGTATTGAAAAAACTTTGCTATTAGCGAAGTTTCGGATATTAGTCCACTATCAATAGCCCATTGCGGAAAAAAATCTCGAAGTATTAAATAAGTATCACTACTCCATAACTTGACTAACTTTTCGACAATAGGTGCCCAAAATATTGACGGAGAGTAATATACAATTAAGTCATTTGGGTTTTCAGAAAACCATTTACGAAAACTTCTCCAAGCTCTAAAGGAAAGTAAAAATTCGTTGATTAAGCGAACGATTTTATTAACATTTTTAATTCTGCCTGAGCTAAAACGCAATATTCTTACTCCATCTAAAAATTCGATTTCGAATTTTTTTCGCTGTAAAATTGCTGGCGTTAAAACTGTAACCGAGTGGCCTTGCACTAAAAACTCTAATGCAAGTTCATGCATCATTTTACCCGTAATTTTCATACTATTGGGCAAATAATCATCTACAATAATTAAAACTTTCATTTAGGTCAAATAACGGAATAATTTAATATCGCTTCCAAACAATTCGATTTATATAATCTGTATAACTAAAAATAATTCGAACCACTTTTGCGGAAACATTTGGCATAGAATAATCTTCAACTAATCTAGAATTTTCCAAAAATTCAATCCCTTGTTGGTCTAAGAACGCAAGCGTTTGTAAAATACGATCTTGATTCAGACCAACCATCATTACCGTTGCCTCTTCCATTCCTTCCGGTCTTTCGTGAGCCTCTCGAATATTTAAAGCTGAAAATTTCAGAATTGAGGACTCTTCCGTGATGGTTCCACTATCGGAGAGGACAGCTTTCGACTCGATCTGCAATTTATTATAATCCATAAAACCTAGTGGCTTTAGCAGTTTAATATTTTTGTGGAAATTGATTTTCAGTAGATCGATTTTTTTCTGGGTTCTTGGATGAGTAGATACAATTACAGGTAGATTATACTTTTCTGCTATGGTGTTCAGCGTATCTGTTAGTGAACGAAAGTTTTGTTCAGAATCAATATTTTCTTCCCTATGAGCAGATACTAAAAAGTATTCTTTGCTTTTTAACTGAAGCTGCTCCAATATCTTCGAGGATTGAATTCCTGACATATAATGATGCAAAACTTCAAACATCGGGCTGCCGGTTTTGATTACTTGATCTGGCGGTAAACCTTCCCGTAACAAGTATTCTCTGGCAATCGAACTATACGTCAGGTTAATATCTGAAGTATGATCAACGATCCTTCTATTAATCTCCTCTGGCACACGTAAATCAAAACATCTATTTCCGGCTTCCATGTGAAAGATTGGAATTTTTCTTCTCTTTGCCGGAATCACAGAAAGACAACTATTGGTATCACCAAGAACAAGGATTGCATCAGGAATGTCTTTTGACAATAATTCATCAAAACGAATGATGATTTTTCCAATTGTCTCTGCTCCCGTACCACCTGCTGCTTCCAAAAAATAATCAGGTTTTCTGATCCCTAAATCTTGAAAAAAAATCTCATTAAGTTCAAAATCGTAATTTTGTCCCGTGTGAACGATTTTGTGGTCACAGGCTTCGTCCAAGGCATGAAGCACTCTTGAAAGTCTGATGATCTCAGGCCTTGTGCCTATCACAGTAAAAACTTTTAATTTTTTCATTTTGTTATATCTGCTGAAATAGTATCAGGTAGTTCTCTATTAAAAACTTCATTGGCCCAAAGCATTACTATTAGTTCGCTATCTCCGATATTTGTTATATCATGAGTCCAACCAGGAATCGTATCTACTATCGTTGGCTCCTGGTCATTCACTTCTAACTCAAAGTATTCTTTTGTGATTAAGTGTTGGAATCGAAACAGAGCCTTCCCTCTAATGATCAAAAATTTTTCTGTTTTAGAATGATGGTAATGTCTTCCTCGAGTCACACCAGGAAGTGCCGTAAAAAAGGACATTTGTCCCGATTCTTTTGTTTTCAACATCTCAACAAAAGATCCTCTAGGATCTTCATATTTCGGTATCGAATAACTACAGGAACTGATTGGGAGAAAACTTATATAGGTAGAATAAAGAGCTCTTATTAAACCATGACCAACATTTTCAATAAACAGTTTATCCCGATTATCTCTAAAACCAGTAATTAAATTTACAAGTTCGCCAAGTGAAATTGTATAAGTTGGTTCAACATTAACAAATCCAGCCTGAAATTTACCTTCCAAGGTACTCAAAAAAATTGCAATCAAATCATCAACATAACATAGATTCATCTCTCGAGATGCATCATTGACGACAATTGGCAATGACCTAGAGATATTGTAACAAAATGTTGCAATAGCAGAATTATAATTCGGCTTTGAGAATTTTCCAAATACGTTAGGTAGTCTGTAGATAAAAATGGGAGCTCCAGTGTTGTTACCGTAGTCTATTATAATGTCTTCACCTTGTTTTTTGGATCTTCCGTAAGGATTCTCAAGCGAAGCCTGAATCGAAGAGGAAAATGCAATGGGAGTTTTTTTACCTAACTCCTGTAAACGCAAGATTATTTGTTTGGTTAAATCTGCATTGCCAATAAAAAATTGGTCCTCTGAAATGGGTCGATTTACACCTGCTAAATGAAAGATAAAATCAGCATCTTTTAAGAAAGTAGATAACTCATTGTCCGTCGAATTTCTAGTATGCAAAAGCACTTCATGATTTTTATTTTCAGAAATATGGATTTTAAGATTGCGGGCAATAAATCCATCGGCTCCGGTAATGAGTATTTTCATTTAATTGCTAATCCTAAAGACATGAAACTATAATATGAAACAAAGATATTTTTCGAGCTATTGTAACAATGGGAATGGTGGCTTTCAGGCATACTTTTTTTATATCTCGGGGAAAGCATTCTTTTTCCAATCAAAAAACAAAAGAGACAACACTGAAAGAAATACAGCTATACGGGGACTGGTCCTTCAGTCGTATTGCGATGAACTAACCATTTGATTTAATTGCCAGGAAAGATCTTCTTTTCAGCAGCTTGAACCACGTAACTTGCACCTAGGTCAGATAGATGTCCTTGATCCAAACTTGTTACATTTTGAACGGAATCTCCGACATAAAGTAAACATTCATTATTTGGGCACAATATATCTATCATCGATATAAACTCAATATTGTATTTTATTGCAGTCTTTTTTAATTCTTCTTCCAAAAGTCTTGTCTCCTCTATTTGGAACAAACCAAAACTTGTATATGAACTTGGCAACCTTCCAAAAACTTTGTGATAAGTAACAATATTGGTGGGAAGTTTACGCATCCAAGTAGGTGACTGACCAAATAAAATTACCCGAGGGATTTTCTTAGAGTTTAATTTCACAAATGTTTTTTCTAGATATTTTATATTTCTCTTAACTTCGTATCTTCCCCAATCCCATGAGGCCTGCAATATCAAGATATCAGGTTTATGATTGGATAAACGGTTAAAGACAAAAGCATTGTTAATTCGACAATTTTGATTCATCTCATAGTCAAAATCTAATATTGGAGGACAGAGACTTGTAGTATATTGCCATAACCCAAAAGTTCTATTTTTGCTCTGAATTGCTTTAAATCCAGTATATAATGCAGCTGCATGTGAGTCACCCCAAAGCATTACATTGACATTCCCACCCTCATTACCACAAGATCGTTCAAAACGCTCGAACCTATCTTCTTTATAAAGAAAACATGAGTGCTCCCTCCAATTTGCAGCAAGATTTCCGCCAAATTCAGGATCAAGTAATGATCTTGCCTCACTCGGAAGCTCCCTTTCTTTCAAAAGCGGGAACCCCTTCAACTTAAATGTTATAAATGCAAGTATGACTAACAGAAATGAAATACCAAGAAGGCGCTTAGAGACAAAAGGAAAATTTTTGCTTTTTCGTATAGGAGTTTCAACAAATCGGAAAGTTATAAAACCCAACAATATACTCAATATTAGTAGGATAAACTTATTAGATAATAGATTGAACTGACCGAAATAATAATAATCAAAAGAGATTAGTATCCAATGCCAAAGATACAGAGGATAGCTGATTAAACCAAGAAACGTAAAAACTTTAAAAGAAAGAATTTGTCGGTTAAAACCATTCTCATGAAAAAAAATTACTAACGAGGCTCCAAAAACAGGAAGAACCGCAGCAAAACCAGGAAATTGAGTAAACCTAGAAAAAGAAAAACCTGCAAAAAGAATCATCAGAAATCCTATGCCAGACATAACTATTGAAAGTGCCTTTCCATCCCAGACAATCTTTTCCTCCTTATGCAATATCGCCAATAAACACCCACTTAAAATTTCCCAAAATCTAGTAAATGGCCAGTAAAATGCAAAATCTTGATTAACACCCACAGAAGCAATATTCATCATGAAGGATAAAAAAAGGAAAACTGTTAAGATTGGTATCCTAGCTTTTTTTTGACGATGAATAAAAATCAATAACAAAGGCCAGATTATATAAAACTGCTCTTCAATTGACAAAGACCACAAATGCAACAGCGGCTTTAATTGCGGTAGATCATCAAAATAACCGACTTCTCTCCAAAGGATAAAATTTTGAACAAATGCCAATGAACTCACAATGTGTTTAGCTAAACCAGCAAACTCTTTTGGCATAAGAAATATTAGACCAAATGTATAACCTAAACCTAAAACTAACAGAAGTGCAGGATATAGTCTGCGAATCCGTTTAAATAGAAAAACACTATATGAAAATTTTCCTATTTCCAAATCAGATAGTATGTTCGTTGTTATAATATATCCAGAAATAACAAAAAAAATATCGACACCAACAAAGCCCCCTCTGATAGTATCGGGGAACAGATGGTAAAAAACCACAAGGAGGATGGCTACGGCTCGCAAACCATCAATATCTTTCCTGTAAAACTTTTCTGTTTTGACTGAAAATTTCATATACCTATTTTATCTTTCTTATCCCGCGTGATGTTATTACTAATACTTCAGAAAAACCTAATTTCAGTGATTCCTCTAATATCTCATTTTCACTAAATATTTCTTCTGATTTTCCACAAAGACCATTTGATTCAAATCTCTCACTACATAACAATGGGTAGCATTCATAAGAAGGCCAACTATAAATTGCGGGACGTTCCGATATTCCCGTAATTAGAAAGCCATGACTCCTGCAATCGATCGTAGATTTCCAAAAATCTACCTCATAACGTGGTATATAAATTAAGCTTCGCAAAGTGCTTTTATCTTTTCTAATATTATTTAGTTCTTCAATGTAATGGCCGATTTTCACATTGAGTGTCAGAGGCTTACTAATTTCATGACGAAAATTTCTCAAACCATTAGATAGAACTTCTGGAGCATAGAAGACTAAAAGTAAAAGGACTATTCCAAATGAAACAAATTGCAATCCAATATTCCAGTATCTCGCAAAAAACACTGGGAGAGAAATTAAGATCGGTAGTGCAATAAACATAGAAACATTCGATACATAATAGGCTGAACCACCATGAATTTGCAATGTTAAAGTAACTGCAATCCCAATAAGAATTGAAAATATAACATTAAATAAAATCCAATCAGGAATAATCAATGCATACGGTGTTCTAACTTTGAGAAAAAAATAAATCAAAACAACTAAATTTGGGAAAAGAAAATGTATTATTAAAAAAATAAAAAGTTTAATTGCTAACGGAAGATCAGAAGTAACATAAGTATTTATATAATGAAAGGGGGAAAAACCACCATCACCATTAGTAGGATTTATAAATCTAACAATAACTAGCAATGTAACTGCGGTAATAAAGAAAAAAAGCCAATAATACTTTTTTTTAGTTTCGCTTTTTCTCTCCTCTAAAAAAAAAATCCAAAATGCCAATGTTGACAAACCAAAAAAACCAGAAGAAACCTTGGTGACCGTAAGAAACGATAAAGCTAGTATAATCAATAAAAATCTTACTTTAAATCTAGATTTCGAAGGTTGAACTAGCATAGAAATGAAACACAGAAAAAAAATAAGCGAAATCGAATAACTTTCAGATTGATAATAACTAGCGTCTAAACGATATCTATCTAATAAACTTCCTGAAACCAATACCCCCGATCCAAGAATTAAAGTGGCCAATAACAATAATTTCCAATAAAATTTTGTTCTAGTAGTAGATGGAAATAATTCTTCGGAAAGACAAAGAATGGAGAGAAATAGCACTGGAATTACAAAGAAACCAAAGAAGTGTGAATAAGATTCCAGAGATGAAATGTCCAATAGAGAGCTACTGCCTGCTAAAAAAAGGTGGGAACCAAAGTGGTATTTCAATTCACCCAATCCATGCAAACCATGGCTCACTACGTGATAATTCTTCCAAATTGCAGACATAGATAAATGATACAAGGTGTCATTATTAAGATTTGAATTGTATAGCCGATTTAAAGAATCTGGTTGAGAATAAACATTACTAAAAAAGGGAACTAACAATAGAATAAGCAGCGAGGAAACGACAAGGATATCAGCAAATTTGTACCAATTTATTCTTCTTAATAAAAAGGGAATTTCATAAAACAATAATCCGAGTGTTAGTAAAAAATAAACTAAATTTAAGATCTGTAATTTGTTAAAACTAAAACTAGCAATTAATAGCAAAGGTAAAATTACAGCGGTTCCGAAAACTCCTGATTTCCTATAGAAAAAAGAAACTAGAATTGTAAAACCAAGATTATGTAAAGAAATTTTGAAAATTAAATCAACATGATAAAACTGTTGGTCGTAACAAGCCAATATCAAAAATGGTAAACTTACCAAGGGGAATGCCCATACTACTGTGTATATGTTTTCTGCTAATTTAGTCATTTTAAATATTCAAATATGCTCATATAATGCGAAATTCAGGAAGCAAAACGATCAACTTACAACCCCACTCTTTTGTATATTGGAGTAAACTTTCAATTTCTATTTGTAAATTCCAAGGAAATATAATAATATAATCGGGTTTAAAATGTTTAATTTGGTCAGGATGAAAAACTGGTATATGGCTTCCAGGAAGGAATTTATTTTGCTTTGATTTAGAAGCGTCACAAACAAATGGTATTAAGTCCCTTTTTATTCCGAAAAAGTTCAGTAAAGTATTTGCTTTAGCAGGCGCCCCATAACCTATCACTTTTTTTCCTTTAATTTTCTGTTCTAACAAGAAATCAAGGAAATCATATTTTATTTTATTAACTCTGTCTCCCAAATCCTCAATAGTCTTATCATCAAAAAGGTTAAAATCAATTTCTTTCTGCAATACCGCTTTAACGTTCTCAGATATATCGATATTATTTTCAAGGTGGGTGCCAAAAACTCTTAGACTTCCTCCGTGAGTTTCTAACTCTTCTACGTCAAATACTTTCAATCCAACCGAATTAAAAATAGTTTCGACAGAACGAAGAGAAAGATAAGAAAAATGTTCGTGATAAATTGTGTCAAATTGAGAAAACTTCACTAAGTTCAATAAATGAGGAAATTCTAAAGAAATAACTCCGTTTGGCTTCAAAAGAATCTTCAAAGACTTTGTAAAATCATTTATATTTGGCACATGGGCGTAAACATTGTTCCCAATAATTAAATCTGCTTTTTTCCCTTGATTCGATAAATTCAGCGCAACATTTTCAGAAAGAAATTCTAGAAGGTTTGGAATCCCCAAACTTATTGATATTTCAGCGGTGCTTACAGTTGGCTCAATTCCTAAACAGGGAATACTATGTTTAACAAAATTTCTAAGCAAATAACCATCGTTAGACGCTACTTCTATTACAAATGACTCTTTTGATAAGGAAAATCGATCAATCACCTTATTCACAAATAACTCCGCATGTTTAAGCCAGCTAGTTGATGTACTTGAAAAATAAGCATAATCTGAACTAAACAATAAATCTTTATCAGTATAGTCCTCAGTTTGGACCAATTTACAACTATCACACATTAAAACACGAAGGGGATAGTGCATTTCCGGCTTGTTTAAATCTTCTTTAGTTAGATATGCATTTGATGGTGGAGAAAAATCCAGGTCCAAGAAACTTTTTTGTAATTCAGCGGAACAGTGCCTACATTTCATTTAATTTTTACTCCAGTATAATTATTGTCTAATAATAAGAATGATCTATCTCGTTCAGAAATTCCGGTTACAGGTAAGGGCCACTTAACATTTACCATAGGATCAAATGGATTTACACCCGTCTCAAATTGCTTCCTATATGGGTGCGAGTGGAAATAAACCATCTCTACGTCATCAGTCAAGGATTGAAATCCATGCGCAAAACCTTGAGGGATTGAATATGCATTATTCTCACTTTCACTGAGAATAATTGAATGATATTTTAAAAACGTAGGTGAACTGCGGCGTAAATCTAACGCAATGTCAAACACCTCACCTTTTAAACAATAAATTATCTTATGTTCCGAGTATGGAGGTAGTTGAAAATGCAATCCTCGAATTATTCCCTTTTTTTCGGTCTTGGTAATATTTACTTGGGCAATTGGCAAATCAAAACCGACACTTTTAAGTTCCTCACTACAAAACAATCGAGAAAAACTACCGCGATTGTCTTCAATTAATGTGCGAGTAATCCAAAATAACTCAGAAATAGGAGTTTCATGTATAATAAACTTTTTCTGGTTCACGAAGGCAGCTCATATTTTGAAATAGAGGGATTAAACAATATTTTTATATTGAATTGTATCAATAGACTTCCTTTTTCAAAAGGAAAGAAAAAATATCGACTTAACAAAGTTTAGGACTATTTAATCCCACTTTTTCCAAGGTGCCTTACCTGATTTCCACAATTCCTCTAAATGATATCGATCGCGAAGTGTGTCCATCGCTTGCCAAAAGCCAGAATGAAAAAATGCCGCTAATTCATTTTCCTTTGCTAGTTTCATTAATGGTTCCTGCTCCCAACTTGTAGAGTCTCTATCAATGTATTCAAAGACCTTGGGCGATAGTACAAAAAAACCACCATTAATCCAAGCTCCATCACCTTTAGGTTTTTCAGTGAATCCTTTTACGAAATGTCCTTCCAAAG
This sequence comes from Leptospira wolbachii serovar Codice str. CDC, assembly GCF_000332515.2. NCBI lineage: Bacteria > Pseudomonadati > Spirochaetota > Leptospiria > Leptospirales > Leptospiraceae > Leptospira > Leptospira wolbachii. Next base: position 164,523 of record NZ_AOGZ02000008.1, on the reverse strand, counting down.
CTAAGGACCCAAATCGACCAGGAGGTTGAACCGATGAAACGGTCGCCATCTTCTGATGTGAAAAGTGAAAGTCAATAGTATCCTTTATATTTATATCAGCTACACCATCACCATAAGTAAAACAAAATGCTTCATCATCTTTAACAAAATCTTTTACTCTCTTCAGTCGGCCACCCGTTTGCGTTTCTTCACCAGTATCTACAAGAGTCACTTTCCATGGTTCCGCATACCTCTGATGTACTTCCATCGAATTATTTCGAATGTCAAAAGTAATATCAGACATATGTAAAAAATAATTTGCAAAGTATTCTTTGATTACATATCCTTTGTAACCACAACAAATAATAAAGTCGTTAATCCCATAGTATGAATACAACTTCATAATATGCCAAAGGATGGGTCTGCCGCCAATTTCGACCATTGGCTTTGGTTTCAAATTTGTCTCTTCACTTAATCGTGTGCCGAGACCACCTGCTAATATAATTGCTTTCATTAGAACCTATTTTCCGAAGTAAACTGTAATAAATTTCTATAAAATCTTTTTGACAAATGTTATTTGAAATTGATCCGATCTTTTTCAATAACCAATGGTCGTTTCAACATACGCATATTCATCAAACCGATATATTCACCTATAATTCCGATAAAAAAAAGCTGAATAGAAGAGAAGAAAAACATACCAACAATGATAGAAGCAATCCCGACGGGGAACAGATTCCAAAAGAAAATTTTCCCTATAAAAAAACTAAAAGCAAGGATTAGGCTCATTATTGACATAAAGAAACCTAATATTGTGGCGAGCCTTAATGGCACTTTTGAGTGACTTGTGATTCCTAACATCGCAAAATCGTATGCTATGTACAACTTAGTAGCACTTACTCCCTTTTTTCGAGCAGCTTGATGATACTCAACAATAGCTGTTTTAAAACCTAATTCAGAGACTAACCCTTTTAAGTAAGGGTATATATCATCAATTTTGCGAAACTCTTCAATGACCCGTTTGTCGTATAAACTAAAACAACTAGCATCTCTAATCAACTCTACCTCAGAAATTTTATTAATAATAAAATAATAGAACTTCTTAATATTAAAGAGAACGAAACCTTCTTCACTTCGTTTCTTTACACCCTGTACTACAAAATTTCCTTCTTCCCATTTTTCCAAAAAGTCTATCAATAAAGATGGTGGTTCTTGCAAATCAGCAAAGATTAAAATTGTAGCATCTCCACGGCCCTGCAACAAACCATAAAAAGAGGATCGAACAACCCCAAAATTTCGACTATTTAAAACAATTTTTACACGTTTATCAGCTTTCGCGATTTCTTTAAGAATGGATACAGTATTATCCTTAGAATCATTATCTATAAATATATGTTCGTAATCGTATTTATTTAATTTTGCAAATACATCCTTTACTCTCAAATACAACTCTTCAATATTTGCTTCTTCATTAAAACAAGGTGTCACTACACTAATTAACTTTTTTTTCATTTTTCCTCAGTTTTGGATTCATTCCCAAAGTGCATTTTGAAATTCTCTATCAAAGATTCAAGTTCATTGACCAAATTCTTTTTCGGCTTATAAGCAATATCTTCTATAATTTTAGAAATTGAAATTTCAGGAAAAACAATCTTAGTTGCATCCTGATCAGTTTGAATCGAACAACCAGTTAAACTTGCAATTTTACTTGAGATTTCTTCATTTGTTAGATTGGAGCCAAACGCAACATTATAAATTCCAGTTTTATTCAATTTAGCAAGTTGAATTAGAATTTCGACTACATCCGTAATACTAATATAATCTTTGGAGGAATCAGGAGTTGTACGAAACTCTATTTTCTTTTTTACTATTGCATCACGAATAATCGATGTTAGAAAATTGTCGGAGCTAAAGTCTGGTCCATATACATTAGACAATCTGGCAATTTTAATATTTTTCCGACCACTGTTAAGAGCAAGAAGCTCTCCAGTAAGTTTTGAGGTATTAAACAAATCAAAAGGATCCTTTGGATCTATTGAAATTGGAGAATCTTCCAAAGTGGATTCATTGTGGATATAGACACGGGTTGAAGACAAATAAGTTAGCGAATTAAACTCATTTTCTCTAATCAAATCGTTTAAGTAAGAAACATGTGCAGTAACAGTATCGTGCGGACGCGATCGAAAATCGGAAGTTAGCCCAATACAGTAAATTATATCTCCAAGCTCTTTCCCAATTAATTTATCATTTCTTGCTGGTACATAAGATGGAATTTTTCGACTATCTAGAGTTTGCTGAATTTCTGATCCAACAAACCCCGTCGCCCCAAGAAGAGTAATCATAAATAAATATTACTTTAGTCCGTCGATAGGATGGTGCAAAGCCGGTGATTTATGAACAATATACTTAGGACTAACATTTTCACAATACCGAAACATATCATCTTGCAGCAATTCCTTATTTTTTACAGCTACAATATTGAATCCATGTTTAGGTCCTTCCAGAACTGTAGAAATAAGTGGAATCAATTCAATCTTCTTATTTGATAAGTCGTAATTTCCTTGAAAATCTCTTATAGAAAACATCTCATACCCGATAGATCTCAAATATTTAACAATTTCGGTCTCTTCTAGTCCCTTGTCCCAATTTACATAGCTACTATGAATTTCAAAAATAATATTTGGGCTATCCTCTACTGGGCGACCTAATTGTTTCTTGGCACCAAGTAAAACATTAAACTCAGATCCTTCAATATCCAACATAATCAAATCAACAGAGCCTAATGAGTTTTTCTCTACATATTCATCAATAGTAATTGTATTCGATTTATTAATATCTGAAGAAGGAGTAGCAAAGGCCAAGTCATCAGTGTCTGAAAGATTTAAATATGTATTTGAATCATTCCATAATCCACTATGAACAGACTTAATATTCTTCAAATGGTTCAGACTTGCATTTTCTTGCAAAGTATTACATTGCATTTCGTTCAAGTCAAATGCATGAACCACTCCATTGTTTTTTTCAATCAATTTAGCAATAGGGATACTTTGATCACCGAAATAAGCTCCGCCTACAATTACATTTTTCGAATTTTTTGCTAAATGTAAAAGTAACCTGGTCGTCTGCGGCTCCCAGGCAAATTCAGGGATTTCCGGTGTTGAAAGTAAAAACTCTCGGGAAACTTTAGACCCTACCCCAACCGGAAACTTAAATTTAATTCCATCCTTAGTAGCTTTAACTTTAAAGTCATCTTTTTCAAAAAGTGCGTCCACAAGATATTTTGTTACATCGTCTCTCACACTTCCTACACCTTTGTAATTCAGGTTTGTTTCCAATTAGTTTTAAACTTTCCCTTAACTTATCCATAGTTTCTTAATTCCTTATTTGTTTTCGCCATTGCCATTGAGTGTATAAAAAATATATTTCTTCAAAACATTTCTACAAAGAGATATCAGTCCCAAGTTTCAGCTTCTTTTCCTGCAAGAATGTCTCTAATGAACGATAGTTTTAGTAACAGTGCTTTCATTTCATCCAAATTCAATCGATTCGTATTATGAGAATTGTAATCCTCAGTGATTGAAATTTTGCCTTCACCTTGTTCGACAAATTTGTCATAATTCAAATCTCTTAAATCAGGTGGAATTCTGAAATAGTCACCACGATCTTCAGCTGAAGTTATTTCTTCCCTACTCAATAGAGTTTCGTACAACTTCTCACCATGTCTAGTTCCAATGATTTTAATTTGATGGTCTTGTTTATTAAAAAGTTCCAATATTGCTTTTGCCAAAATTTCAATTGTTGCAGCAGGCGATTTTTGAACAAAAATATCACCATTATTTCCGTTTTCAAAGGCATATAATACGAGTTCTACGGCATCATCCAAGGTCATCATAAAACGAGTCATATTGGGATCTGTAATAGTAAATGCTTGTTTCTTCAGAAGTTGTTCAATAAAAAGTGGAATTACAGAACCGCGTGACGCCATCACATTACCGTAGCGAGTACCACAAACAATCATACGCGATTCATCAAAATTTCTAGTTTTTGCAACCATCACCTTTTCCATCATTGCTTTGGATATTCCCATGGCATTGATAGGGTAAACAGCTTTGTCAGTACTTAGACAAATTACCTTTTTGACACCCAAATCGTAAGCTACCTGCAAAACATTTTCCGTTCCAATAACATTTGTCTTGAAAGCTTCCATTGGGAAAAATTCACAAGAAGGAACTTGTTTTAATGCTGCCGCATGAAAAATATAATCCACGCCAGAGAAGGCACCTGTTAGCGATGATGCATCGCGTACATCACCCAAAAAAAACTTAATTTTCGGATTGTTGTATTTTTTGCGAAGGTCATCTTGTTTTTTTTCGTCTCGGCTAAAAATTCGGATCTCTTTGATATCAGAACTTAAAAAACGATTAAGAACTGCTTTCCCGAAAGAACCAGTCCCCCCTGTAATTAGTAATGTCTTATTATTAAACAAACGGAAATCCTCTTTGTTAAAATTCTTTATAAACTTTCTTAAAATATGAGAACGTAAGCTTTTGCGTATTTTTCCAAGTAAACGGCAGAGATTTCTGATAGGCCATATCCGCCATTTCACACAACCTATTCTGATTCTTTACAATCGAATCTATTTTTTTTGCCAAGTCCTTAGCATTAGTCGGATCGAAATATTCTCCTGCATCAGCCAGAATCTCAGGCATGGGTCCAAAATTCGAACTAATTATCGGTAGAGAAGATCTCATCGCCTCCATAAGAATCATTGGCATATTCTCACAAGAGGAAGCATAGATAAAAATATCCGCATCCTTGTATTCCCTATGGACCATATCATAGTCGACATTTATCTTATGGATAACAAATTTATTATCAGGGTCAAATTTCGATATGGCAGACTGCAAAAGAAGACCTGCTTTTTTATCTACCACTTTTCCTACCAAGGTCAGTTTCAAATCGTAACCCATGTCTCGGGCGTAAGCAACAGCTTCGATAACTTTCCATTGGTGTTTGTACATTCCAATAAAAGAAACATACAGTAAATGGATACAATCCCCTGTCTTAATCGATCTCTTGTTTCGTAGATGATTCACCGAAAATCTTTCATTAATTCCATGTGGAATCACTGCCGATTTTGAAGGGTCCAATTTTAGTTTTCTAGTGATAGTATCTTTTGCATAATTCGTTAAAAACAAAACGGATGCTGATTTTCTGAAAGTATAGGACTGCAAAAAAAATAAAAAAAACAACCGAAAGAATCCACCCGAAAACCCATACCGAGCCATTTCTCGCCATTCGTACAAAAGCATATTCTGGCTCATGGAGATTACTGGAATCGCATAACTACCTAAATAAATTCCCCCGGGGACAAATACCAAATCGATTGAATTTTTTCGGAATTCTCCGTTTGACCATAATATTTGCCAAACAAATCTTTTCAGTTTTCCAGAATTAAGCCAGGAATTTGTCTTCTTTATGATTTCTGATGAATCAGGAATCGAATCAAGGGTCTTCTGACTCGACCAAATGATTATTTGCGTAATCTCATTCGACGGAAGATCTGGTTTATCTAACAGCTCCCTTAAATGATTAAGACCACCACCATCAACAATATTCGAGGCTTCAATTGCGAGTTTCATTTAATCTGATGATTTGAGCTTTTTAAAATCTGAATCGGGCTATCAGGATTTTCCAGTAATTAAATCTAGTAAAAATTTGATTCCAATCTTTAGTTTAAAATCAAAAGTTATTAATTTAAAACTTTTAACAAGATCCAAAAAGGTCAGCTCTTCTAATTCAATTTTCGCAACTAGCATGTTATATTCAATCCAACTTGGATATTTATTGAATTTGCCATAAAACGAACCATACTCCGAACTAAATTTTGATTTGATCATTTCGAGAATCTTTATAGTTCTTTTCGGATTGGATACATTGCCTCCACCAACCCAATAGAAACCCAAACATTCAGGTATCCTTCCAAAGTTTTCGGTTATTTTTGAAATTCGGATCCAATAATCGAAATCTTCCCAAGCAAATAAATCAGCTTCCTCCGAAAGAAATCCAACTCGTTCAAGGATAGATTTTCTCACGACAACGCTAGAGTTATTGATCCCATTCCCATTGAAAATAAGATCGTGACTTACAGGCTTTTTTAGATTTCTTGTCTTTGCTTTATTAAAGAAAACAAATTCACCATTCTTCCCGAACAAACGAAGATCATGATAAACTATATCACTACCGGATTTCAAATAATTTATCGATTTTTCAAGTTTTGTAGGTAACCACCAGTCATCTGAATCGAGAAAGGCAATATAATCACCCGAAGAATTTTGAATTCCGAGATTTCTCGATTTTGCTATGACACCGCCATTATGTATTTGAAAGAACTTGATATTACAGATTCCACGATACTCTTCAACCAAAGAGATGGTATTGTCCGTTGAATAGTTATCAATAATTATTATCTCCCAATTTTTAAATGTCTGGCTAATAATTGAGTCAATTGCCCGATAAATCAAATGTCCGTTATTATAAGTCGGAACAACAATGGAAACTAAAGGTTGATCATCAGACATAGTTGTATCCTATTTTACTCAACCAAAGTTTTTTTTACAAAAAAGTAATAGTTCATCCAATTCTTCGTCGATATTGCAAAATTCGGCTAAGCTTAAACTTCTTAATCGATCAATACTATATTCAAAAACTTTTTCTGTTTCATTAATTTCTGACTTTGGTACTTTTAATTCAGGTGTATATCCAAACAAAACATGACAACGCTTCTGAATCTGGTGTGACATTTCTAAAATAGTCATGCCAGTACCAGAACCAACATTTAGTAGCCCGGAAGCACCATCATTCTCTTTCAATACTAATTTTCCGATGATAGAAGTGATATTTTTTATCGGAATAAAATCTCTCTTTTGAATTCCAGTGGAATTTAATTTTATTACACCATTTTCAACGGCTTGTCGGCAAAGATCATTCACTAGAAGTTTCCAACATTTGACATCAGGATGAGTCGGAGCTCCAAATCCATTGGATAGCCTCAGATTATATCCACGAAAGACTTTCGCAGAATTTGCATACAACACACCGAATTCAGCAGACCGATGGGAAGATGCATAAGGGTGTAGATTATTAGGGCAAGTCTCTTCAGATATCAAACCCTCAAGAGGACTTTTATAAACATGAACTGTTGAAAGGTAAATGAACTTTTTAACCTTTTTTGACTTTTTAGAAGCTTCAATGAGCTTCATGGTTCCCAATGTATTAAATTCAAATGCTGCTAAAGGATTTTCTGCACATTCTTCAGCACTCATCCCAGCAGAATGAACGATGATATCAACATTATCACAAATTGCACTCAACTGACTTAAGTCATTCCAATTCATTTGTTGTACTTCTGCGGTTTCAAGCCAATCAGGAACTTCTTTTTTGAATCTCGATCCTAAAATTACCTGGCTACCATTCGCTGATAGATGTCGTGCAATTCGTCCTCCCAATAGACCGAATCCACCCGTAATTAGTATGCTGCTCAAATTTTATTTTCCATAACAGAAGTTAAACAAATTAAATCGAAATCAAAAAAACAATGATTCACATTTCCGTCCAATTATACTTGATCTCCGTAAGATCTAATCTATCGGTTTCTAATGGATCATGCTCGATACTAGCAATATCTAACACCAAATTTTTTGTAGTGCCTAAACCCTGAAACCCAAACCAAATCCCTGTTGGAACCGTAATTCGACTGTAATTGCTCTCTCCGATAACATGAACAAGAAACTGGTCGGAATGGGAATCATAGAAAACAAATTTAACATCGCCCACTGGAACGATCAGATTCATAATCATTTTGTTATGGCGTTTCCAAGCCTTTATTGCGCCGGCATCGACCCATGAAAAGTATGCTTCACCAAATCCAGAAAAGCTCTTATCTGAGCTCCTTAAGCCATGCATAACATTACCACCGGCCGTTTGAATATTTTTTAATGGTGTAACTTCAATATTTGTCAAAATCACTGAGCCCACTCCAATCCCCTGATTTTTGCAATATCTTGGTATTGCTGAATTTGTGCAATGGTAGTCTTTAAGATTTCAATTGAATTCGTATAATAAGTTTTATACCACTCTGCAGTAAACTGAACCGTCTCTTTAAATCCAAGCACTGCTTTCCATTGGAGATAAACCAAAGCCTTATCGCAGTTTAGCTTCAACAGTCCTGCTTCATGTGGTCCCACATAACTTTCAGATATGTCTTCATACTTAACCTTATCCCAATAAAGACTCATTTCTTTTACTAATTCGATTACCGAATGGTTATTTTCGGCTGGAGGTCCAAAATTAAAAGCCTCTCCCTGCACTCTATCATCAGAAACCAATGTCATGGCTAAATTCAAATATCCACCGAGAGGTTCTAAAACATGTTGCCAGGGCCTCGTTGCATTCGGGTTTCTGAGTTGGACAGTTTCTCCCCTTGACCAAGCAGTCACTGCATCCGGAACAATTCTATCAAGGGCCCAGTCCCCCCCACCAATCACGTTCCCTGCACGAGCGACTCCAATTTTTATATTCGAATCTTTTCCTTTGAAAAAAGATTTTATATAGGATTTAATCACCAGTTCAGCTGCGCCTTTGGAAGCACTGTATGGGTCAGATCCACCTAAGGCATCATTTTCTCTATAACCCCAAACCCACTCCACATTGTCATAGGCCTTATCACTTGTGATCATAACAACGCTACACGGTTTGTCATATTCTCTCAATGCTTCAAGAACGTTGGCAGTGCCAATTACGTTAGAAGTATAAGTTAAAAGTGGATCCTTATAGGATAATCTTACCAGAGGCTGGGCGGCTAGATGGAATAAAAAATCTGGTTTCTCTTTTAGAATGACTTTTTTCAATGCATCAGCATCACGAATGTCTAACCGAATATCAGTTATGTCCTTTGCAATATCTAGAACTTCAAAATTAGAAGGATTTGTTGGAATCACATCGGAAATGCCTACGACCTTAGCCCCTAGGCTCAGCAACCATAAACTTAGCCAGGATCCCTTAAAACCGGTGTGTCCGGTAACAATTACTTTTTTATCTTTGAATGTTGATTTTGTTATCATATAGTTTTCTTCAATTAATATTAATTAGAAACTTATCCTTTAATTTTTTCTCGTCGGTATTAATCCCTGTATACAAACTATTCAATACAGACTTAATTTCTTTCTCTAGTTCAACAGGATTCATAGAATCTAAATATAAAAAATGATCCTTTAATTTTTCGCCGCTAACTGAATGTAGTATTCGATGTTTATCCGAAAGAAAATCGAGTCCATTCCAATCAAAGTCTAATAGTCGACTCACAGGTATTGGAATACAACCAGCAAGAACAGCATCAATGATACTAGCGGAAGCCATTACTGCAGCAAACTTACTCTCGAATAGATCATCATATAAGTCTCGTTTTGAAACCTTCCAATGTTCAGGAATCTTAAAATTCGCAAACTTTTTTTCCAAAACTTCCAATGGCAATAAAGGATGAGTTCTTAAGATAACCTGAATTCCTTTCTCTACAAAGTAGGAGTCTAATTTGGATAAATAAGTCAGGATTTCAATACTTGCTCCAATATCCATAGACAGAAGAATCGCAAGTTGTTCCTTTCGCTTATGTAACAATCTTTCCTTTGAGGCAAATTTCTGACGTAATGATGGACCATTAATAATTCGTTTCTTTTCAATTGGTTTTTGGTGGTATCTAGAAGTATCGATTGAACCATTTGTTATGATAAAGTCGGGGAAATGTTTATAATATTCTTCCCCGTCAAAAAGATGGTAACCAAAAAAATCGTTAGATACTAAAGTATGATGATAACCAATTTGCAAAAAATCCAAACCTTTTTGCGATCTGAAATAAAAGGGAATCACCTTCTCAAAAGGCATATTCTCAAAATGATCGTACGAACGTATAAGTTTTGCGCTAGGAAACGACTCTTTAAGTGCAAAGTAATATTTATAAAAAGAATTTAAATTTGGCGAAGACCGAAAATGCAACCAAAACTCTCGATCAAGTAAGGCAGTAACATTCAAACCATCAAATTTTGTTCTTTTTAACAAACTAAAACTTGAAAAGATACTACGCATAAACGAAGAAAGATAATCAAATAAGCCTAAATAATCTTCTGGAATCCAGGAACCACTTTCACGAAGTTTCGCAAATGTCACTTGAAGAGGAATTCTTTTTACTGAAAAAAGCCACGGAATCCTTACAATGTTTTTTCCTTTGCTTTCTAAATAATCAAGAAGACTCGTAAAGTAATTACATGTCAGTTTGCCATCAGAAAGTATATTCTTTTCCGTTAAACAAAGGTGAAATAACAATACTTCTTTATCATTCGAAAAATCTCTCTTTTGATTTCTAGTTAACTTGGCCTGCCAAGAATACTTGAATTGATTTCTGACTTGTCTACCTAATTGAAATAAAAAATAGGCAATCGAATATACAACTTCAAACAACTGATCCAAGAAGTAAGCAAAGAAAGGAAAACCAACTTTTACTTTCTTTGCTTTAAGTGACTGGCTAAGTGATTTTGCTAAAAAACAATCCTCACAAACAACGACGAGTTCATTAGTAGATTCAACGTTATACTTTAATATAAATTGAATGATTGCGGATAATTGTACAACAGATAGAAAAAAAGGACTCTCTAAGTTATTCCTGCCCGCAAGTTGGGTCATTTCCCAGGACAACGAATTTTTATTTAGCAATCCAAGTTCTTTAACAAACTTTAAAACTTTCGGAATTAAATATTCTTTTTGAAATTGAATGCTCTCAGCTAGAGAAAGTGCCACCCAGTTCGTTTGCGACTGAACTATTTGGAAAAATTGGATGTTAGATCCAAAATAAAGCCAGGGTGCTTGGATATTTGTTGAACCAAACTTAGGATATAGAAGAATTTTTACTTTCAAAACCTGATTCTAAGTACAATTGGAGCGAAATAAATCAAGAGGGAGCTTTAATGACATCTCAAAGTCTGAACCCTCATTAAACCTTTTCTTTCTAATAGCAAATGCCGAAAAACATAAAGATTCATATACAGTTTTAGCAGATTTTGAAGGTTGTCCCCAATAACCGTTTGCATTTAACTCAACGGGGTCAAGAGAAGCTAACTTGCCTAACAAATCATTTACATTTAAAACTACGTAAGGCGCAATTTCTCCCTCAAATTTTCCTTCAAAATTAATATACTGGTATGACTTCTTTATATCATCAACTGTAGCAGCATTCGTTAGGCGAAATGTAGAAATAAAAACCCCACCATCCTTAACTAAATTCCAAGCGGATCCCAAAGTTTGATCAAAATTTAAATTCCAATCGATACAACTCAATGAAACGACTAAATCAAATTTGCGAGATTTGATACTTTCATTTTGTAAATTGAAGATATCATCAACATAAAGATTTGCATGAGGTTGCAATGACTTACCAAGTTCAATCGCTTCATTTTGAATATCGATTCCCGTGTAATCTTCCACACCAAACCTTTCCTTAAGGGCTATCCCAAGTCCTCCGCAACCACACCCAAGGTCTAAAACAGAAATTTTATTATCGACTATAGAATTTTCAAAAATAGCCTTCTCCGAATTATAGAAATCATCCCATTTAATTCGATTCTTGGAATAGAACTCAGCGATATTTTTTGAAGTATATTTAATGCTTTCACTCATCAATTAAGAGCCTACAATTTCATTTAAACTATTCTCAAGGATCATCATCTGCTCTTTGGGACCGATAGTTAATCTAAGGAAATTTTCATAACCTTTAAAGGGCAAACCTCCCCGAACTAAGAGAGAATTCTTTTCGAATATTTTTACGGCAGAATCTTTTTTACCGCCAAAATTTACATGGATAAAATTTGTATCAGTTGGTATATAAGACAGTCCTAATCGATCCAAAACACCAGTCAGATAAGATAATCCATCCCTGGTTGACTTTATATATTCAGTAACTATGCCAGGATTTTCTAATAAATAATCGGCAAATAGCAATGAAACAGATGTCACTTCATACATTGGCCTAAATTTATACATTTTTGAGATTAATGATTCATTAGAATACAAATAGCCTATCCTTAAGCCCGCTAGTCCAAAAGCCTTAGAAAAGGTTCTGGCAATAATCAAATTATCATAATCTTTTAAAAAAGGTTCGGCCGTTGTATCAGAAAACCCAAAATAAGCTTCATCAATTAATATCGGAACATTAAATTGCTTTGCTCTGCTTATAATTTGTTGAATCGAATTGGAAGGGAGTGAATTCCCGGTAGGGCTATTAGGATTTGCGAGGATTACCAAAGAAGTTTTATCAGAAATTGAACTAGTAATATCATAAACTTGGATAGATAGATCATCAGCATAGGTAATTATCTTTTTATTCGTTTTCCATAAAGTTGCATAAATATCTACCATTGCAAAAGTGGGTGATAAAAAAACAATTTCATCTCCCTCATTTACAAATGTATCAAAACAATACCGAATTCCACCATCTGCACCAGTTGTGATTAAAAAATTCTCTGGTTTCGCATTATGATATTTACTTAGTTTCAAATAAAGAGGCTCTGTTTCCGGATAGGCAGTTATTAAATCTGAATCGATTTTATTTTTTAAAAATTCTAACACATCCGTTGGAAAACGATTTATCCGTTCATTTTTATCTAACCTTAACTTTCCCAGACGAGTAATCAACTCACCTCGTAATCGATATACGGCATCAATGTGTTTTCGATATTTCGTTAGCATTTTTATACTACCGCACATCCTTTACATGGATTTACAATTTGCCTGTTTCCAGATTTATGAGCCGCCCGTAAACCTTCGTATCTTTCCATTCTCCATAATTCCGATATGGATTTTTCCGGAAATTTTCCCATTTGTAAAGTCGATCGGTAATCGCTGTCACATGGATTCGTTAATCCGTCTTGCCAGATAAACATTCTACGAAACAAATCAGAACATGCTTTCGTTTGACCATTGGGTTTTGCTTCGTAGATGTTTTCCCAAGGATTGTAGTTAACAAACGCTACTTGGTCTACAAGATTACCCCAAACTTTCTCCATAGAATCCATATCCTGTTTTTCAGTTACTTTTACACCTGACACTCTTGTGATGATGGGAACTGAAGAATATTCTTTCTGCCGTATATTTTGAAACATTTCTATATTCTTCAGAACCTTATCGAGTTTACCATTCACTCTTAACTGACTGTATAATGGCTCCTCAGCTGCATCGGCGGAAAATACTACCGTTTTTACACCTCCCGCAAGAAGGGCATGAACTTTTGATTCTGTTAACAAAGATGCATTGGTATTTACTTTCAGATTAAGAAATTTATCCTTAGCATATACTAACATACCTTCTATCTCTTTTGCGAGTAGCGGTTCTCCTCGGGAAGCAAGCGAAAGAAATTCAATATTATTTGTTGCTTGGTCAACAATCTCTTTAAAAAGTTCCAAACTCATTTGTCCCATACCGGGAGTTGTTTTTTTAAAGAAATTGAGATCTGTTTGATAACAGAACACACAACGATAATTACAAATGGAAGATGGTTCAATTTGCAAATACGGAGGATAATGATCTAACATCTCTAATTGCGGAAATACATCATATCTGTATCTATGATAAAAGAAACGAAGAAGTTCTTCATCACTATATGTATACATCTCCTCCGCGATAAAAGGAGTAATTTTAAATAAAACTTCCTCAGATGTAGAGGTTAAATCAGATAAAACCCGATTTAAGGTATCCTTAAAATTTTCCTTCTCTTGAACGGGATGGTTAGTTACAAGAGTTCCCATAGACCATTCATTTAAGACACGAACGGCTCTACCCTTTTGGTATTCTATGATTCCCGTTTTATGGCTTTTAAAATCCTGGAAACTGTGATGTTTCTTATAAACTTTTGGATCAATTTCTTTCATACTAGTTACCTAAACTCACCGTATTTTTTTAACCACCACTCGACCACAGGGATTTGCCATTCATAGTCAACATCGCAGCCGGCCTCTTGATAAAGAGGTAAAATTTTCTGTCCCATCCACTTTTGCGGAAGCATTCCATCTTCCAAATGCAGTAAATTTTTGGGACGAACAATGGAAACTCCCATATCTGCAAATAATACATCACCTTGGGAATCCCGATCACAATTCAAAGTTTTAGGGTCTCCAAAAGTTTCAAAGGGAACGAATGGCTGAAGAAAACCATTGGAATCTTTTTTACGAGCACGCAGTGGTGACCACATATTGTATTTTGATACGGTAACCGCAGAATCTGCGTCTTTATTTTCCCGTAATTGTTTGATGCCTTCAGATATAGTATCAGAAGTAACTGTGGCTGCATTACAAAAGAGTAATACAACTAATTCAATCGTCTGCCCAGGATTCCTTTCCTGAATCACCGAGAATCCATGTTGATAAGCATGTTCACCTAATGCTTCTTTGGTTGCAAGGTGAGGTGGCCGATCAATTACCTCAACCCCCTCCGCGATTGCCAAATTTTTTAGGTCTGGATCGTCAGTAGACAAATAGACCTTATCGATCTCTTTGGTCCGTTTCGCAATATTCATTGGGTACCAGGCCAATGGTTTTCCCATAATGGGAAATGTATTTTTACCTGGAAATCCAATACTACCTTTTCTTCCAAGAAGAAGTGCTACGATCATATAAATCCTATAAAATCCTTTAATTTATTTCCTGAATACTGAACTGAAAAATCACTATTATCTGTTTCCCGAAGGATAAACTGGATTCCCGTTTCGTTAGCAGCCAACCAATCAGTTTTACTATCCCCGATCAAAATAGAATCTTCTTTTATGATATCGTGGTTTTGTAATGTCCACTGGATTGCATTCGGTTTTTTCGTGGGCGCACCAAAAATATGATCAAAGAGTGAGACGATTTTCAATTGAAGCAAAATTTCTTCGATTTCTTTTTGTGGTGTTCCGGTAACAATAACAAACTTTTGATGATTTCGTTTTTGATTTAACAATTGTTCTACCCCAGGAACCCAAGGAGAAGAAATTACTTTTTGAACCACTAAATTTGCAAACTGATCTAGATATTGACTGATCACCTGCTCCGTTGGATGTATACCAACCCAATCCAAATAGAGCGGAATTTTCTCCAACCGAGAGATCCCTCCATATTCTAGATGGTGTGATTTAATTTTCTCTAAAATATTTTTGGGTGCCTTAGGAAACAAAGCAAGATAAGCATCTGTTTTTACATCGACCGAATCTTTAATGACTCCATCAAAATCCCAAAAGATGAGTTTGAATTTTTTTAATGAATTTATAATCTATCTAACCCATACCTGGTTATACGTATTTTTAAAAACACTATCATTAAACATTTCTGCATGTCGTTTCTCCTTAAATTTTAATCCAGCAGAAACTAATAGTTTTTCAGAATTGCGATGCTGCTCGGTAAAATCTTCATTAATTTCAATACTAATGCTTTTTACTTTTTTTAAAGTAGCCTTGGCTCCAGCAAGAATCAATTGTTCAATTCCATCAACATCCATTTTAATATAATCAGGTGCAGGGATTTTTAGATATTCGATGACCTCATCAATGGATAGTCCAACAAGTTGATATTCAAATGCCTTCTTTAGCGCCTTTCCATCATGACCGTAGTCTTTTCCAAATGTAGAAAGTGCCCCCCCCCAATCAGTACTAGTCATATTTAATTTACTAATAGAAAGCCTATCCGATAACGGGATCGGTAAAACTACAATTTTATCTGATAAATCGTTGTTAAAGATATTCCTAGATAATAATTCTAAATTAAAGACAGACGGTTCAAATGCAAAGACTTTACAATTTCTTGCTTTTGCTGCATAACAAGAATAAAGACCTACGTTAGCCCCAATATCCCAAAATACAGAACCTTGTGCTAATCCGTCGATCCACTCCAATGTTTCAGGTTCTTTGGTAGAAAATGTAAGTGCGCGGAATCTATTGAGAGAATTTGGGACAACAAATTGTAAATCCAATCCATTGTGATTAACTCGCAAAACTTCTTGCCAAGAATTTCTCAAAATAATATCGAAAAACTCTCTACCGATCCTAATTCGAATTAGGACATTATAAATTAACTTAAAAACTTTCTTTAACAATCTTAATATAGCTTTCTTCACTTTTCACCCACTCTACTTATTTGTGATATTCTTGATTTCATCAATCAATTGCAATAACCCCTGACCAAGATCCACATGCATAGGAGGAATGTATTTTCTTCCTAACTTTGGTTGGTAAGCATAAGGTGTTCTCACATAATGCCCTACTTGATCACCTTCTAAAAATTCTACTGAATCGGGCCTTCCTAGGATTTCTGCGAGCATCTTAAGTAGCTCGATAACTCTCATAGGTTCTTGCCCAGTTAAAACAACACTTTGGTTTTTAAACTCATCCCCCATTGCGACGACACTTGCCCGAGCTGCGTCCTCCACATGGATGTATTCTCTTAAACTGTCAGCACTCCCCTCATATGTAATCCGCCCTGTTTCTAAAGCAGATTTTACAATACGATAAAGCCCATTTGAATCATCAGACCTTGGTCCATACAAGGACCCATACCTTAGAATCGTAAAATCCAAACCAAAACACTTTTGATATTCCTCAATATAACTTTCTGATGCTTGTTTGCTACACCTGTAGAAACCACCTTCACGGCTATATACATACACTGTACTTGCGTATAGGAAGCGTTTGATCTTATGTTTTCTACAAGCTTCCAAAATGTACGTATTTCCTAGTACATTGATACGAATTGTATCCACTGGTTTATCTAAAGCTTGGTTTAAATCAGCAAGTGCTGCAAAATTGTAAACGATATCAAATCCAGCTACTATTTCGGAAACAATCTTTTCATCCAATAGATCGCCAGAAACAAACTTTTGATCCGAACGCAACCAAGGAGATTTTAACAAATCAAAAATAGTTACTTCATGACTTGCATCGCTCAATGCATCTGCTACATGAGATCCAAGAAAACCTGACCCACCAAATACTAATACCTTCATTGATTTTCCGTTAAATAAAATAATTCTGTGGTTTTCAATCCTTTCACTTTTGTTGCAGGAAGATCATCTCCCTTTAGAACTCTATCCACAATTCTTTGTTTTGTGTCCCCTGAAACTAGAAACAAAATATGATCGGATTGATTGATTCTTTTAATGGAAAGAGATACTCTACTAGAAGGTGGTTTCGGAGAATTAAAAACAGGTATTGCATTTGGTGCCGATTCAGATTCTCCTAAATCATTTCCAGGAAATAAACTTGCCGTATGTCCATCTTCACCAATACCTAGAATTGCTAAATGAAACATAGAAACATCCATTAGGTGTGTTTCATATTCTTTGAACATTTCTTCTGGATTGTCCGAAGAGAAAGAATGAAATTTTGACAACTTTAATATACTAGATCCCAAAGCTTCTTTGACCATCGTTTCATTTCGATCCGAATGGCCCTTGGGATAAGATCGCTCATCAGCTAACCAAAAATTAACTTTTGTCCAAGGAACATTCAAATCTGCAAATTTTCTGTAAATGGGAAGCGGCGTATTTCCACCGGAAAGCAGAATATGAATTTTCTCTTCCTTATCATATTGAATCAAATAAGATTCAATTTTCTCTAAAATAGATTTTACACTAAACTTAAATAATGTCGGATTTCCCACTGGCAATACTAACTTTTACTTTCTATAATTAGCTGATTAAAAAACTTACTCCAACGGAATAACCAATTATTTGAGAGACCACCCAACGCAACTTCATTAAATTTCTCGCGCGCTATTTTAACTGAATCGCTTTCCCACCAGCTATCAAGATCGTCCCAAACGGAGGATACATGATTGGCGGCCAAAATTGGATCAGTAAAAATGATTTTATTCAATTTCAAAATTTCTAGCAATTCATCAGCAACCGGATCAGTTTCGAAAAAATCCATTAAAAGCAGTATTGTTGGCCTGCCAGATGCCATCGCCTCTGAAAAAGTTGTTTGCGGGTAAGTGCAAACGATAAATCGAGAATCAGAATAGATATGTTGATATGATTTACTTAAAGAAATTTTTTCCCTGCCAAATATATCGGTATAACGATTTTTCGTATCCCAACCCTGATTTGGGTAGGGCCAAATCTGTAAATCCTTACTCACAGTATCACTTAACGAGTTACAAAAAGTCACAGTATCATCAAAATGATCTATCACAAGGCTCGACATCGGAGCCGCTTCTGCTCGGTAAGCATAACGAAGCAACTCCATCCCTATCATAGTGCAGTATCGTCCACGTCTCGAAATTCTTTTTTCGATAATCTTACTAGGCGGCAATTGTCTTTGTTTCAGGTTTGCTGCTTTAAACCAAGTAACCATACAATTCGAAATGTCTTCCTCGTGATTAAACATAGACATTTTCGGTGGGATTGATCCTCCATGCGAAGAAATTACCAACTTCGTATTTTCTTTGCTAGCCTGTGCCATCCACAGTTTGAAAGGTTCATGCCAAAAATGAGCATTGGCAGTAAAAATAATTTTAGGCTGGTACTTGATTTTCCTCACAGCATAGTACAAATCCGAAAATGATTCCAAATAAGATTGAGGAATTTCTTTAAGAATATCATACAAAACGAAATCTTCAAATGAATTCTTCGGATCAAAAGGAATACTCTCTAACCTAAACAAAGACTTCTCATGAGCGCCAATCTCAAATTCAAATTCGCTGGCATAAGAACGTGGCAATTGGTTGAGAAAAAAATTCAAAAGGTAAAAATTTTTTCTGTTAAAATAAGAATGAAAAAACAGGACTTTCTTAGTTTTCGAATCGAATAAGGATCCTATTTTATCAACCAGGTTTACTAGCTTCTGCTTTAATCCGACTTTCTTTAATTCTCGATATGATTGCTCTTGAAATACAAATAATTCTTCTATCGACAAAGGATTAATTTTTTCTTTATATTGAAACAAAAGTATTTCTTGATATTTACGGAAATTCCAAAGATCGCTTCCGATAAACTGTAAAAACTCTGAATAGTCGCTCGGTTCGGCGAAATTCAAAGAATTTAAACTCACAGCAGTATGATAGCTATCTTCTTTTTGAAAAGCTATGCGCAAATTTTCCCAACGGTCCCAAATGACAGAAACATATGTCAATAACCAAGGACCAATCAGAATACGCCAAAATTTTTCTTCTTCTTCTAGTCCATGCCAAATGTTTAATTTTTGAACCAAAGCAATTAAGATTCTCTCATAGAACTCTTTTAAATAATCGTGATCTATTCCTAGCTTAGACCTATCTCTCCAATGATAAGGAATAACCTCAAAATCTAATTTTTCCCACTCACGCTTTCGATGATATAATTTACACCACTCTCCGAGAAAGACCACAGAAGATTCACTAAACCAAGTACTCTCCAAGGCTGTTGTTATTAATACTTTTTTACTCATTAAAATTGCAAAATAATCAAGTCCTTAGCAAATCCCAGGTAACAGGCGTTCCTCTTGCGATGTCGACACTGACTTTTTTCCCAATGACATTCATTTCAAATTTGGGAGGTAGCCCAAATCCGGGCCGAATCCTTCTGATATGTTTTTGCTCTATTACTTGCCCAGCTTTTAGATCTTCTACAAAATACAAAGATCGTCTAAATTTGGCATTGGCCTCTTCGGCTGGTTTTCTTTCATACCCTGCTTGGCCTAACGCACGCCAAGCATCCTTTGTATCACGACAAAGTAATCTCAACTCCTCAGGTGTAATGGAAAATTCGGAATCTGGTCCTTTTTCTGCCCTATCCAAAATAAAATGTTTCTCAATGACAGTGGCACCTAAGACTACGGAGGCGATTGAGGCAGTATTGGTAATTGTATGATCAGATAATCCAACTTGCACTCCAAACTTATTTCGCATATCCGGAATCGTAAGCAGATTGGATTGGTCCACTGGAGCCGGATAACTACTGATACAATGTAACAATATCAAATCCTTACAACCGGCAGTCTTAGCTGCATCCACCATTTCTTCAATCTCAGCCAAGTTCGCCATTCCAGTGGACATGATCATAGGTTTTTTTGTGGAAGCTATGTATCGAATGAGAGGAAGGTCTGTAGCTTCAAAAGAAGCCACCTTATACGCAGGAGTATTTAAACCTTCAAGTAAATCTACTGCCGTTTCATCAAATGGTGTGCAAAATAAGGTGATTCCTATTTTCTTTGCGTAATCAAAAATTTCTTTGTGCCATTCAAAAGGCGTTTCAGCCCATTTATAAAGATCATACAATTTGTATCCATCCCACAAACCACCATGAATTTGGAAATCTTCCAAATCGCAATCAATGGTCATTGTGTCAGCCGTATAGGTTTGAATCTTAATGGCATCAGCCCCTGATTCTTTGGCGAGACGAATTGTCTCTAACGCTCGTTCGATTTTACCGTTGTGATTTGCAGATAATTCTGCGATGATATATGGGGGATGGCTGTTACTAATTTCTCGGTTATCGATAGTTATAGTATTCATATTTTTATCCTTAAAAGAACAAATGATGCGAAGAGGATTACTCTATTGTTTTCACAAACTTTAAATTGTCATTAGACTCTGACTCTAAAAGAAATTCATTTTTTTGAAATGCACGTTGAGAGGCAACATTCTCTTTTTTTACAAAACCGACACAAACAATAGACCCCTTCTGTGCTGATGATAAATATTCCACACCCTTCGAAATCAAAGTTGTTCCGAGCGACATTCCTCGAAACTTCGCATCCAATAGAAAACTAATTAAAAAATAGTTTTGTTCTATATCCCGATCAAAACGAATTTGCCCCGCAGGAAAACCATCGACCTCTAAAATTAAAATCAACGAATTAGGATTTTTTAATTTTTGAAAGTACCAGTTTGAATGGTCGGACCATTCGATTTTTTCGGTGTTAAATGAGGCCTTTCTCACTTCTGGTTCATTGGCCCAATCAAATACAAGCTTACAATCATCTTCTGTCGCTCGTCGAACACTCAGATGCAAAGATATTCTCCAATAGAATCTAATTTTTCTTTTTGAATCTCCTGAATTCCTTGAAATTCAACAAATCCCCGAATGTTATTTCTTTGATTTTCCGCGGTTTCTATAACAATCATCGGAACACTGCAGGCATCCAATTCATACATTGTTTGCCCGCCAGCAGTGATAGCAAAATCGACATTCAACATTAGCTCACACATCTTTTCAGCATTTAAGTTTTTATAGAAATATGTTTTCTGATCTGCCAAATTTTTCAATTCAAGAGCATTTGCAAAGCCGGGACCAATCACAAAATGTTTTTCCATTTGGGAAAATTTATTAACTAATATTTCTAAAATTTTCGAAGAAAAATTGTTTGGATCCGAACCACCGAGAGTAATTAGAATTTTTTCAGGCGGTTTCTTTTTCTGTTGAATGGGTAGAACTTTCCGGAATGGTTTTCGCAAAAGGACTTGGTCCTTACCGGTAACTATCTTATATTTTTCTTTATCATATCCTAAAAAGAGGCCAGGGTAACCTGGATTCAAGATTGTCGATCCAGCCGGATACTTGAGACGATTGTCATCATCTATACAAATTAGCTCTAAACAATAAGACTTAAGAATATTATATATATTCAAAGGAGCTAAATAGGAATCTACATAGAAAGTCTGGCGTTTATCAGGAAGGCTTTTAAGAAAACCATTCAGATCTGTTTCACTAGTCCAAACCTTCTTTAAAATTTTACATGGAAAATCCCAATTCGGAAAACTTTCATCAGTATGGACGACCAAACGAACATTTTTTCCATTCTCTATTAATTTTTCTGCAAGAGCAGTACAGCGACCTAAGTGTCCAAGCCCAGTAGAGACCAGTGCTTCCGTAAATATAAGTATCAATATTAGGAAATTCCGATTTCGAAGTTTTTACGTACGGAAACACCTGCTTTGTACAAATATTTCTTTGCCTCTGCTGGTGTTTGATCCGTGAATTGAAATATACTTGCGGCGGCAACGGCAGAAGCTTTCCCAATTATTATAGCATCCACCATATCTTGATAACTACCCGCACCACCAGAAGCAATGACAGGAATCTTTACATTAGATGTAACTAAACTGATTAACTCTAAATCGTAACCTTCCATTGTACCGTCGCGGTCAATAGACGTTAATAGGATCTCACCTGCACCCCTGGATTCCAATTCCTTAACCCAATCGATAACTTTTCGATCAGTATTTTTGGTTCCAGAATGACTATAGCACAAATATCCATCAGGACTATGTTTTACATCGACCGAGGCGACTACACACTGAGAACCAAATTTTTTAGCTGATTCTTCAATGATACGAGGGTTAGTGTATGCAGAAGAATTTATACTAACTTTATCTGCACCATAACGCAAAACTTTCGTTATATCTTCAACAGATTGAATTCCGCCACCTACAGTGAACGGAACATAAGACTCATTAGAAACACCTTCTAAAGTATCGAAGTCGGGCGATTGGCCAGAGACACTTGCCGAGATATCATTTAGAATTAACTCATCCACATCTCTTGCATTAAAAACTTTAATAGCAGGAAGTAATGATCCAATTCTTCTCCAACTATTAAAGCCAACTCCCTTCACCAGACCCAAATCTTTCCAAAGTAACGTTGGAATAATTCTTACTTTGACCATTCTTTTTGCTCTAAAAAATTAAGTAACAACTGTCTTCCCGCTTTGGAACTTTTCTCTGGATGAAATTGAACTCCCATAACATTTCCATTTCGAACTGAAGAAGGAAAATGAATTCCATACAAACATGTTGAGGTTATATTTTCTGGTTTTTCACAATTAAATACAAAGCTATGTACAAAGTAAAAATCAGTTTGATCGGGAATTTTAGCAAACAAAGGATCAGAATGCTTTTCTTCAATCTCATTCCATCCAACATGGGGAATCCGCTCAGAACATCCTAGTTTGTCAAATCGCTCTACTCGACCTGGAATCAAACCTAACCCCTCGTGACCACCACCTTCTTCACCAAAAGTGGCTAACATCTGCATACCAAGACAAATTCCAAGTAAGGCATTTTTATCTTCTAATACATATCGATGAAGTTCGGAATTCCAACCTTCTTCTTTTAGCCTCGACATTCCATCAAAGAAAGAACCTACTCCAGGAAGAATCACTCTTGCGCAGTCCCAAATATCTTTTGGATGGTTTAATATTTTGCAAGTGAATCCAATATCTTCGACCGCTTTGACTACGGAACCTAGATTTCCCATTCCATAGTTAATTACTCCAACTTTCATACGTTATCGTAGTTAACTTTTGTTAGATTTCCGTATTTGTCCCTTAAAAGCTCACCACTAGAATCTTTAACAAAAATTTTCTTATTTGTGAACCTATCACATATTTTTTGAAACTCAGGAAGTGAAACGTCGATTCTTTCCAACATTTTTTCTAACGGTTTGCCTAAATATGTCCAAGGAAATTTTCCGTCTCTTTTTCTAACTACTTCCATTCCATCTTTTCGAGTAATTCTACCTCGTCGGATATGTAAAGATGCTTGGTCTGTTGCTCTAGCAAATCCATACTTTAAAAATTTAAAATAATCGTGAATGCCGTGCAAATTGTTATCTAAATTTTCATAATCAACCATAGAGCCTTCACAAGGTTCGCCATATGAATGGAACCCATTCGCTTGCGCAATCAAAACATTCGCTAATCCATCCCAAGGAAGATAGTGTCCTAAAAATAATCCAGTAACACCAACTCGTTTTAATTCTTCATCTGTTGGATACTGATATGGAATTAAATTTCTTTCACTAATACCATATGTAGCAGATAAGTCAGATACTCTTAAACCTAACAATCCTCCGAACTCCTCCAACCATCTCCGAGTTAAAACATTATTTTCCGCAGCTGCTGCAGGACCACCATACTCATTTTGTGAATTTTCACCCCATACTACCAAAGGAATATTAAATTGCACGGCAGCACGTACGGGAATTGTAAAAATACCAACATGCTCTGGCCAAGCGATATCGCCTACCTCAGTTAGCCCGATTTTATTCAATTGCGCACGAACAATTGGATTTGGAGAAAATTCAACCAGGTCGACGCCTAATTTTTTAATATTTTCTATGTTTTTCCGACCAATATCAGATAAATCACAGGTCGTTGCGGTAACACAAAGGGGAGTTAGACCTAATTGTAACATTCTTACAACTTGATAAGTACTATCTTTACCACCACTCACTGGAATAATACAATCCCAATTAGATCCTTTACTTCGATATTTATCAACTATGATATCAAGTTCTTTCCTTCTAGCTACCCAATCTACTTCTACCCGTTTTTCATAGGATCTACACGCATTGCAGACTCCTTCTTCGTCAATATGTAGGTCTGGCTTTGTGTGGGGCATTACGCATCGAATACAATATTTTATCATTTCCTAGTCCTCTAAATACACTTACAATTATATAACTTTTGATAAATGGATCAAAGCTGATAGATTAATTACCAGGCCAACCTTTACCTATAAGAATGTAATGATCGTCTTTGTAATCCGGTCTTTTATTTTTTGATATTCTAAACTCACAACGATCCTCGACACGTTCCAATTTGACTTTATCGATTAATCGTTCACTTAATGATTCACTAAAAAATGGATCTGGGTTTTTTAATTCCCACTCCCAATTGTCGTTGCGGAACCAAATTTTCGGATTTCTATGTTGATCAAGAATAAAGTTAAATCCTGTCTCCGTCATACCAATCCAATCTAAAAAAAGTTTAAGTTGTTTAGGTGATTCTTTAGCATATTTCTTTATTAAAACGATTCCTTCTTCCCTGATCAATCTTCTTAATCGGATTTCTCGACAAACATGATCCGTTATCTTCCCATAACCATGTTTCAGGAATTTAATATAGTCATGAACATCTGAATAATTAAAACAATCGACATCATTGTATGTATCAAACGTCCGCGTTTGCTCTGCACTTTCATAACCATACAAACCAATCATTTTTTCATGTTGAGCCTTACTATCCCATCGAATATAATTATTTAAATATATTCCCCTAACTCCAATCCGCTCAATTTCCTTATCATGAGGATATGCATATTGAACGATATCTGCCTCTTCAATACTATCAAAATCATCTACTAGATCTTCAGCTTCATATCCCATCAAATCATGTTCTTTTCTATATTTGCGGGTCATTTCCACCTCATCGAAATGGGAATACATACCTACTTGATCGATACCTTGATGAGCACCCCAAATGATTAATGGAATTTTAAATTTTACAGCTACCTGTACAGGATAAACGGTTTGTCCTGCAATACAATGCCAATAGATACTACCTAACTTTCTTAAAGTTGCTCTTGTAATCTTTTTAACTGTATCTGGATTTACAGTAAGCGTCATTATATCACAATTAAACTGAACTCTTAAATTTGCTAGGTTCCGAATACCGCGATCCGTATTATACTGCTTATTATAAGTTACAAGCAGAGGATTTAACCCAAGAACGTTTTTAACGGTATGAACTATAAAATAAGAATCTCTAGCCCCACTAACAGGAACTATGCAGTCATAGTTATTCCCAGACTGGTTTCGATAAGCGTCCGTTATTACTTTTAGCTTTTCAAATCTTGATTTCCAATTAATTGTATCCTTTTCCTCATGAACTCGACATCCACTACAAACCCCTTCCTCATCAAAGGTAATATTTAATGGATGCAAATCAGAATAGAGACAACGATTGCATATTTTCATATAACTTCTTTCTCGATACGTAGAAACAGCATTTCTTCCAAATCGCGATCAGCTTTTTTTGCTAACCTAAGATCTGAATCAAATTTCGAGTCAATATAATCTGCATAAGTTTCCAAACGTATATTTTCTTTTTTTGATACCACTGATTTTGTTATGTTTACACTATGTTCAGTAAAATGGAAAAAATTACCTGCTGCGGCTGCCGAAACATTTGATTTCTCAAAAACCGTTTCAATATCTTTTCCATTTTTTGCGCCGCCGCAGCATATCACAGGAATATTCACTGCATCACTAATGCTGCAGATGAGTTCGATATCATATCCTTTGTAAGATCCATCTCTGTCCACTGAATTCAGAAAAATTTCACCTGCGCCACTATCTGATAATTTTTTTGCGAAGTCTATTGGCGACTCAGTAGTTGATTTTTTATTGACATAATCGTAGACTTTGTATCCATTTTCAGTTTTGACAACATCAACTGATGCCACGACACATTGATTTCCATACAAGGAAGCTATTTTTGAAATCAATTTGATATCATTTAAAGAGGCTTGGTTGACCGAAACCTTGTCTGCACCCGCATTCATTAATTCACTTACTTGACTTGTGTTCCGGATTCCTCCGCCAACGGTTAATGGCACATAACATTTTCTAGCCGATTTTCGAATCAAATCGTAATTAGGTGATAAATCCTCTTTAGATGCTGATATATCTAAATAAATAATCTCATCAATTCCCCAAGATGTTAAAAATTCCAATGCGATTTCAGGTCTTCCAATCGGTAAAAACTTTCTAAAACCAATACTTTGGACAACGACTCCATCTTTAACCAGTATAACTGCAATAATTCTTTTCTTTAACATACACTACACAGAAGTCAAAAAACTTCTAAATAATTTAAGTCCACTGATATGGCTTTTTTCTGGATGAAACTGAACCCCAAAAACATTTTCTTTTTGTACTGACGCTGTGAGGCGAATTCCATATTCGCACCATGATGATACAAACGCAGGTTCACATTCAAAATGGAAACTATGATCAAAATAAAAGTTAACGTGATTTGAATTTTTATTAAACAAAGGATCGGTTTTTTGAATTGTTATATCATTCCAGCCAACATGAGGAACCGGCAAATGAGAAGAAGTTACTATTTTTACAACCTTTCCTGGTATCCAGTTAAGACCTTGGTGCAATCCATTTTCCTCTGAGCTAGAAGCAAAAAGCTGCATACCTAAACAAATACCGAGTATTGGTTTTTTTCGTCCGATGACTTCTTCCGTGAGAATTTTGTCCAAATTTCGAGCTGCAAGTTGTTTACAAGCCTCATCAAACGCCCCAACGCCAGGGAAAATCAATGCATCCATTGATTTTATTTCCGTCTCGTCCGAAGTTATATAAACTTTAGAATAACCTAAGTATGTGAGTGCATTTTGTATCGAAAATGTATTACCCACCCCATAGTCAACAATGCCAATTCTTTGTGTATCGTTCAGAGACCAACTCCTACAACAAATTTTGGTTTATATTTTCCTAACCCAATTTTTTCAAATAGTTCAGAGTTTACAGACTGATCCACCTGTTCCCAAAATTCTTCTACAGTAATACCTATATAATTAGCAAATTTTTCAATGTATTTCGGTGAACAAGTTCCATCATATTTTTTAACTAACTGAACCCCATCCTCTCTAGTCATAATACCATTTCGAATATCTTCGTTTACGTAATCCGTAATTCTACCGAATCCATATTTCAAATATTTTATCATTTGATTAAAAGTAACAAAATCTTCATCCAAAGAAGTAATGCCGTATGGATCGCCTATCTCCCAAGGTTTTTCATCACGAATGTCCAATCCTCGTAAAATTGAATATATTCCATTGTTTAACAAAGACCAGTCTTTCCAAAAATAACCCAAAAATGTGATTCGAAGATTTGCTTGCTCCATTTCCTCAGGTGATGGATAGCAGTATTGTAAAATCTGATTTTTCTTTATTTCATCGCTAAGCAGCCAAGTAATGTCTCCACCATTAAGAGTATTCATTTTCCTAAGATTATTGCCATCACTGCCAGATTTACCCATTATCGCTGTTTCGCCAACCTGAAGGGCAGAATTTTCTCCCCACCAAATAAGTGGGATTTGATAGGCAATTGCCAACTTGGGAACACTACTGAACAGGGCAAGCTCTGTAGATCGAAAACTATTGGTATATTGTTTGAATCCTTTTCGTTTTAGATCTTTCCAGATTCCAGGCGCAGGATTAATAGTGATACAATCAAAACCATGAGAGATCATATTTGATATATTTTGAACACCACGTTCTGTCACTTGCTCCGGGGGATAACCAAGTGATACGAGGAGTGGTCTCATCTTCAAAATCTCTTTTACGAATAGCGCTTGGCGTAAACTATCTTTACCACCGCTCACTCCGATAATACAATCGTAGCCCGAACGATTGTTAGCTCTTCCAAACTCAACTATCTTTAGTAATTCTTTCTTTCTTTCATCCCAATTAACTTCTTTGAGAGATGCATGGTATTTACATGCAGGACATATTCCATCATTGTGAAAGACAGAATTTGGTCGCGTATCAGGTTGAAGGCAAGTTTTACAGTATTTCAAAGTATTTCACTGTTTTACAGATTTTTTGCGATAATCCACATATTGGAAGACATTCCAGATTCCCGAATAAAATTTTGGAACATTTCTCCCACTCTATCCCACTCATCAATCAACACTTCTTTTAAAAAAGGCTGATTCTCTAAAGAGAAATCACCACTTAAACATTTGTTCCTAACCAGTTCAGCGTCAAGTTTTCCTGGTGTCTTTACATCAAGAATCTCAAAACCACAATTCTTTAACAAATTACCGAGTGATTCAGGGTTAAAATAATTTAAATGCTCATGATCAACTGTATCAGATACATTCCCTAGCACAGAGATATCAAAACCCTTTCCATTAGGACATGTAACAATAAATAAACCACCTTTTCTAAGAAGTTTTTTACATTTAGTTATAAAATCCATCGGAGAAAATAAATGTTCAATGACTTCAAAATTTACGACTACATCGAACTTTTCGTCCTCATTAAAAGTGACTTGTTCAATGGGCTTCTCTATTACGGTTATTCCTTTATCCCGACAAGTTTGTGCTAAATTTGGGGTGGGCTCAATCCCAACTACTTTTTTAAAATAATTTCGTGACAGCATTTCTGAACAGAACGTACCAAAAGCTGCACCAACTTCCAATATGGAATTAGGTTCGACATTATATTTTTTACAATACTCTATGACTGCATCAACCCTTGGCAAAAATATCTTCTGCCTGCGACTCTCTTCAGATGCAGGGAAAATATATTTATTCCAATACTCATAGTTTACTGAATTCGCATAAAACTTTCCTAAAGTTTCGTCAGTTGGTCGAGGAGAAATGTAAAACGTATCACAATGGATACATTCCAAGTAATCTAAACCATACTTAATAAATTTCTTTCGATAATCAGATGAATCGCAAGCGGGGCAATTGACCGAAACGAACTTGTCTCTATCACCAAGAAGCATTGCCACATCTTTCAAAACGGCAATTTTTTGATCTGCCATAAGCGAAGACGGTCTTATCTCATTTTCATTGAGCTTTCTATTATTTGTCATCTTCTCTATCCTTTTTTAAATTAAATAATTGAACGAAATGCATAATAATTCCTTATCTAAGATTCAATAGTTTGGTTTACCAACTGGAATAGCACTTCTGCTCTTTTCCAATCTTCCAACGTATCAATATCTTGAACCCGCCATCGAGGGAGTTCAACGATTGTCGACCAAGGCTCAAAAATACGTTTCCCCTCCAACCAAGAACTAGCTTTTCCAATATAAAATTGGCCTGCATCATGGTATGCCTCTGGCAAATCCTGCGAACGTGTGTTGAAATGTTCAGGAAAAAACATCTCAACACCATCGTCTTTGTCTTTACGAAATGATCTAAATATTGGGAAACCAAAAGAGGTCGCTGCAAAGACAAATTCCCAATTGCCTGTGGAAAATTTTTCATAGGCTTTTAGTAAATCGCTAACCTGTATTAAGGGAGCGGTTGCGTAAATACAACACACTGAACTTGGTTTTTCGCCAATCTCTATCAACCATTCAATGGCATGTGAGATCACTTGGGTTGTAGTCGCATAGTCATTAGATAATTCCTCTGAACGTAAAAAAGGAACCTCTGCTCCCAAGGATCGCGAAATATGGGCAATTTCTTCGTCATCCGTGGATACAATGACACGTTCAAACAACTGACTTTCTTTTGCGGCATGAATGGAATGCGCAATCATCGGCTTACCAGAAAAAGTTTTTATATTTTTTCTTGGTATCCTTTTACTACCTCCCCTTGCCGGAATCACACAAATCTGACTCAAAATAATACCTGGTGACCAATTGGTTTTATGATAGCTTCTTTCACTCTATCCTGATCTTCCGTACTCAACTCTGGGAAAATAGGCAAACTGATTACATTCTTATAATAATTTTCTGCTTCGGGGAAACTGCTATAAGAATAGTTATATCTTTTTTGATAATACGGCTGATGGTAAATTGGAATATAATGAACGTTAACTAAAATTCCTGATACTCTCAATCTTTCAAAAATTTCCTTTCTGTCAGCCTTTAGGTTCTTTTCTAATACTTGAATGATATAAAGGTGAAATGATGACTTTGAATCAAGTGATTCCTGCGGAAGTTTTAACGGTAAATCTGCAAGAATTTGATTATAATAATCTTTAATCTCATGCCTTCTCTTCACAATTTGATCCAATCGTTTCATTTGAGAAATACCAAGAGCTGCTTGTATATCATTCATCCTATAATTATAGCCAAGATCTAACTGCTGGTAAAACCAAGGTCCATCTGGGGCTTCTGTCATCTCTTTTGGATTACGAGTGATCCCGTGACTTCTTAACCGATACATTGTATTCTCAAGTTCAGCATCATTTGTAGTACACATACCACCCTCTCCAGTTGTGATGATTTTCACCGGATGAAAGCTAAAAACAGTAATGTCACTAAATTGACAAGATCCTACTTTCCTACCCTGATATTCTCCACCAATCGAATGTGAGGCATCCTCAATGATTCTAAATCCAAATTCCTTTCCCAATTCAGAAATTTTTTGCATATCACAGCTTAGCCCAGCTAAATGGACTGGAATGACAACTTTGGGAAGTTTACCCTCTTTCTCTGCCCTTATCAGCTTCTCTCTTAAACTGTCTACGCTCATATTATATGAGATCGGGTCAATATCTACAAAATCAACATCCGCCCCACAATACAAAGCACAATTGGAACTAGCAACAAATGAAATAGGACTTGTCCAAACAAAGTCACCTTCTTTTACGCCAAGGGCAAGGCATGCTAAATGTAAAGCAGACGTTGCACTATTCACAGCGACTGCATATTTACAAGATACATATTCACAGACTGCTTTCTCGAAAGCTGCCACTTGGGGGCCTTGGGTGAGGAAATCAGAATTTAAAACATCTAAAACGCTATCGATATCAGATTGATTGATAGAGTGTCTTCCATAAGGGATCTGTTTCATTTTTATACGTTCCTAAAATTAAACTTACTTACTGTGAAGTCAAAAAGTCGAAATCATTTCTTATAAATTGAAAGAGGATTTCAGAAAAGATTGCTATTGATCCAAATCCATTATAGTCTGAATAGAATCTGCTGCCTTACTAAAACTATCGATATATTCCCTATCAATAATTTCTGTATTCTCTTGATAATTTCTTTGAAGTCCGAAATAGCTTTCATAAGAATCATACTTAAAATCAGGAGATTTGATTCCCTTTGGCAAAATAACCAATACATCCAATCCAGCAGATGCTTTCAAAACTCTTGCTCTGTATTCAGAATAATTTGCCTCGTTATACTCGAAGGGTTTATAGTTGGCATAAAAATGACCGAGCATAGGTGGAACACCGAAATAATCACAACCAATGATAATGGCTTTTTTAAAGCCTAAATATTTTGCTGTTGCCATCATTACATCTGCCGCAGCAGCACAATTTGAAAAGACTCCGGCAAGATCGTGTTTATAAGTCTCTTTTTCACCAAAATGATAAAAAAAACTTACGTTCTTTGAGCGCGCGATTGTAGAATAAAAGTTTGTGATACTGGTAAAAAAATGAACTTGCGGATTTCGAGAAATCAATCGCTCAAAAATTGACCGCACTTGGTTCACTTGGAATTTCCGCATAAACCCGTATGTATTAAACAAAATTCTATATAGTAAATACGTATCGGTTAAAACATTGTATTTTACATTTAAACCTTCAAGTCTCTTATCAATTAGTGCATAGGAGCAGGATATAATTGGCATATCTTTAGGTAATTTAGAAATATCGTAATATTTAATGGAACCACCATTACCCAAAAGAATACAAGTCTCACCGATATGTTTATCTTTAAAAACCTGATTTTTCTTGATTATAAAACGATGAGAACTCCAGAATAACACCAAAGCCTTTCGTACAAAGTTATACGGAAGAGTAAATAATTTACGTTTCAATAAATGCAACAATCTCATTATGTAATTTTTCCACCGACAAATTCAAATATCCTATCACAATTTTTTAATGTAGAGAGCCTGTGTGCAATCATAACAACCGTCAGGTTTCGATCCAATGATTCAATCGATGCTATAACCGACTGCTCTGTTTCTCCATCGAGCGCACTTGTCGCCTCATCAAAAAAGATAACCTTTGCATTTTTATAGATGGCTCGTGCAATTCCTATCCGTTGCCTTTGACCACCAGACAATCGAACTCCCCTCTCTCCGACACTGGTATTAATTCCGTTGGGCAAAGATTTTATAAAGGTAGTTAGCTGAGAGACTTCGATGGCCTTTTCGAGTTGGGCAAAATTTATTTTTTCCTGACTTTCACCAAACGCAATGTTCTCAGCAATCGTAGTATCAGCAAGAAAGATGGACTGCGGTACATGTGCGATTGTTTTCCGCCATTGCAAATAATTAATAGAATTTAATTCATTGTTATCGATGAATATCTTCCCAGAAGTAGGTTCCACTAAACCCATAAGAAGATCCATAAGGGTAGATTTTCCACTCCCCGTTTCTCCAATGATTCCAATTCTTGCACCAACTGGGATTGATAAATTTACTGAATTTAATACCTTCTTATTGGTTCCCGGATAAGAAAAACCAAGATCAACTATCTTGATTTCCTTCTCAAATCTGAGGGGTTCTAAGGGAATTGTAGATATATATTCCTCTGGAATTTTTTGATCCAAAAGTAAAAAAACCTCCGATAATGCAGGTTTTAGGGAAACATAGTTACTCCAGTTTCCATACCACTGTTGCAATAAAGGTAGAAGCCTCTGCGCTCCCATCCCCAGGGCACCAAGAGCTGGTATTGCCGATTGCAAACTTCCATTTTCTAAGGTTGCCCAATAGGCTAAAAAAGAAATCAAAACCAATCCAATTGCCTCTAATGCAAATCGTGGTGATTGGTTCAAAAATGTATTTTCGGAATTGGACTTAGTCAATCGAAACAAGGATGTTCGGTAAATATGACAATACAATTCATGGCTATTATCTAAGATGATATCTCGAATTCCACCTAACCCTTCTTGCAGCGACCTAACAATGCCCGTCTGCTCCTTGGCTATAATTTGACCGTTTAAGGAAACTTTGGATCTGGTCACTTTAGCGATTACTAAGTAAAAGCCTGAAAAAACAATGCCAGACATAATAGTCAAAATTGGATCGATATAAACTAACGATACAATGATGGATAAAAATATAAAAAAAGAAGAAGCGACTGTAACAAGGGAAATCAAAACCCCACTGGCAGAAGCTACTTTTTGAGTGATGCCAGATATGATTTCACTTGTATTTCTCGATATATGCACTTTGTAAGGTTGGTATAAAGTTTTTTTATACAAATCAACACTGAGTTCGGCACCGGTTGAGTTTGATAACCGAATCGTTGCATAAAGAAGAACCAAGCGGATCACACCTGAAATAAGAGCAGCAGCACCAAAAGCAATCGTGAAGAATAAGACTAAATCACTTGGCGCAAGTGTTTGGAATAAACCCCGAACAAAACTAATCTTATTAAAATATTCTACAGCTGACTCTGGATTGGTAACTACACCTAAAAATGGGACAATGGCACCTATGCTAACGATCTCAGAAACTGATGAGATTAAAATCAGAATACCCAATCCAATAAATTGAACCTTCCTTCTCGGATGCAGGTAATTTAATATCTTTATAAAGGTAGACAACATATTAAAGTTGAATCCCCGATTCAAAAACTTTCACCTAAACTACCCTCTCCCAACGCCCACCACTAAAAAATCCAACAACATTTTCTGCCGCTTCTCTTTCCATATCTTCTCGGCAATCATTGGAACAAGAACCCATATGCTGGGTCAAAATCACATTTTCCAATTCACGTAAAGGGCCGTTGTATGGCTCTTCCTCAAACACATCCATGGCCGCAGAGGATATTAAGTTTTCCTTTATTACTTTGTATAAATCATTTTCATTAACAATTCCACCCCTAGCCGTGTTGACTAAAACTGCATTCCGCTTCATACGTGAGAGGTTCTCAAAATTTAGCAAATTTTTAGTCTCATTCGTTAGAGGAACATGGATGGTAATGGCATCGGATGTTTTTAACAAGGTATCTAAATCAACTTGTTTAATCGTAGTTTTTCCCCAGTTTTTCCCCAGTGTTTCATTCATTTTATGAATGTTAGTGGATACTCCAAGAAACTGTGTGATAGATTCTTTCTGGTCTATCAAATCACAAACTAAAATCTCTTTCGGAAGATACCCGAGTAAATGAGAGGCAACTCGTTTGCCGATTCTACCGAAACCTAAAATTCCTATTGTTGACCCACCGATTCTTTCCCCATAAGGTCTTGTCCACTGACCCGATCTAATCTCTCTATCGGCAAAGGATACCTTTCGCATCCCATCCACGATCAAACAAACAGCAAGTTCGGAGACAGCAGGAGAAACAGCATCTGGTGTATAAGCCACAGAAACCTCTTTTTCTCTACACAGATCCAAGGGAACACTATCGAGCCCCACACCGACTCTAGAGATCAATTTCAGTGATTTAGATTCTGTTACAAGATCTGTGAGATCTTCTGTGCCCGCAATTAAGGCATCGAAGTTACGGGCAAATTCGACAACCTCGCTCGGCTTCATTTTACGGCCCAAGGGATTGATCTCCACCTTATGCCCGCTAGATTCCAAAATCTTTAACGCAGCATTACTAGTTCTACAAAAAGGGAAAGTGGAAACAAATACCTTAGCCAATGTTAGAGTTTCCCGTTTTCTAGAAAATCAGTATAGGCAGCACGTACTCCGTCTTTTAATTCAACCTCGTGTTTCCAGCCCATTTTATGGAGTTTCGAGACATCTAATAGTTTTCTCGGAGTTCCATCCGGTTTCGTAAGATCAAAAGTTAAATTACCTTCGTACCCCACTACACTCTTAATCGTTTCGGCTAATTCTTTGATGCTCACTTCAATTCCAGATCCAACATTTACATGTTCCCCACCTTTCGGATCAGTGGTAACATCATAATTTTGCATGAGAAAAATGCAGGCCCGCGCCATGTCCTCGGAATATAAAAATTCACGTAATGGTTTTCCCGTACCCCAGATCACAACTTCAGGCAAATTTTGTATTTTGGCTTCATGAAAACGACGAAGGAGAGCAGGCAAAACATGGGAATTTTCAGGATGGTAGTTGTCACCAGGTCCATATAAATTAGTAGGCATTACAGAAATATAATTAGTGCCATACTGACGATTGTAGGATTGGCACATCACAATTCCGGCAATTTTCGCCACCGCATAAGGCTCGTTTGTTGGTTCCAATTTTCCATCCAACAATTGTCCTTCATCCATTGGTTGTTTTGCGAATTTTGGGTAAATACAAGATGAACCCAAAAAACATAATTTTTTAACACCGTTTCTATAAGCGGCATCAATGATATTGTTCTGAATTTGTAAGTTAGAAAAAATAAATTCAGCAGGATACGTATTGTTCGCAAAAATCCCACCAACTTTGGCCGCCGCTAAAAAAACATACTCTGGTTTTTCTTTGGCAAAAAAATCGTAAACTTTGGTTTGATCCGCTAGGTCCATTTCCGCACGGGTCCTTCCGATTACATTTTTAAATCCTGATTGATTTAGGAGGCGAACTAAAGCTGATCCTACCAATCCTTTGTGGCCTGCTATATATATTTTTGAATCTTGATTCAATTGATTCCTACCTTAAAGAAAAGTAACCACTGTATATGCACTAGTGCCTAAGCTTCCAAACTTTCCAAACTATCACCTAACTTTTCTACTTCCGCACGAAGTGCCTCATACTCTCTTTTTTTCACTTCATAAAAATGGAGAGTCATACGAGCCTTTTCTTCAATGCCCCTAGGTGTTAGTAAATAGGTATAAGAAAGTTTATTTTTATTATTTCGAAAGTTATTCATTTTTATCAGGCCTTTATCTAAAAATGCTTTTAGAATATAGTTTACCTTACCAAGACTCAAACCCATGACATCGGAGGCATCCCGTTGAGATAAATGTGGGTTTTCTTGAAGCAATTGTAAGAGCTTCAGGTGGTGGTCATTGTATTGATAATTATCTTTCATAGGAGGATGGGACAAAAATCCCCAAAGCGGCTCGATGCGACCCACTAGGCGTAGCTTCGCCCCCTGAGTCCCATTCATTTTACAAAATGTGTTCAGTATTTGAACAAGGTCAAGTCAGAATCGCAGGTTTTTTCGTTTTGTCAGATCCAGGCCGGGAGGGATGGCCGTTTTTCCAATTGACTCCGATGACCAACAGGGCCATACCATTCGCAATGAAACCAAAAAAACATACGGTTCTCTATGATTTTCTAATCAAATTAGTCAGTTTGGGCAAAGGAGTGGTTTTCCATTCCATAGAAGAAAACTTTTCAGGTAACTTGGATCATTTTGAAACCCCCTACCCTTCAGCCTTACTATGCAACCATGTATCGGAAGCGGACGTTGTGTCTCTATCTATGGTCTATCGCAGACTCCAACCAAAAATCAAGATGATCATTCCCGCAAGAGAAGACATGTTACAATCGGGGTTTCTGCAAAAAGAATTTCGAGCAAAAGGAATTATCAAATGGATTTTCCAATTCATTGATGCCACAAAAATCATTCCTTTTTTGTTACGTTACATTGGGGCCGTTCCCATCAAACGACCTTTTCGCGATAATGCAAGAGAGCTGATCAAATCAGG
This sequence comes from Leptospira wolbachii serovar Codice str. CDC, assembly GCF_000332515.2. Lineage (NCBI taxonomy): Bacteria > Pseudomonadati > Spirochaetota > Leptospiria > Leptospirales > Leptospiraceae > Leptospira > Leptospira wolbachii. The sequence goes on along the minus strand of NZ_AOGZ02000008.1, from coordinate 127,437 downwards.
CGAACTAAGAGACAAAGTAGATAGTGAGTGGACCGAACTTGTAGCCAATATCAAAAGAGGGCGCGATTTATTTATGTTTCCGGAAGGAACTTATAGCCATGACGGTTTTTTAAACCAAATCAAACGTGGAGCTTACTATATCAAATCCAAAATCGATAATCTCCATTTCAATAGCTTCACGCTAACGTATGACCATCTTTCCTATCAAAAAACGAAACTATACATTAAATACGGGAAACCTTTTCAAATTGATTCAAACCAAACTGCGGATCAAGTGATTCGTCTTGTGGGAGATAAACTTGGTAAAAATTATACCATCACACTGGGAAATCTAACTTCTTATGTATTATTAAAATTTGGGAAAGAAACTAAAATCAAAAAAAACCAATTCATTGACCTTCTTATAAAACTCAAAAAACAAATTGAATCAACATTCCCAGAAATTGCGGTTGCCTCTGAACTGCGCAAAGAAAGTTTTCACACCCAACTTGAATCTATATTTGCAAAACTAAAACAATTTAAACTCATTGATTGGGAAGAAGAAACCGTTCACACGAAAGAAATCCTTTATCACATACCAAAATCCGTTCACAATTTAAAGAAATCGAATATTGTCATGTACCATAAAAACCAACTCACTGCTCATCTAACTCACTTAGAAGAAGTCTGGAATGGAATTTTCACAACCCAAGGAGTGCCAAATGAAACCACTTAAACCCATTCGTATTTTGTTGTTTTTTAGTTTATTTTTTGTGGGATGCGGAACCATATCTCGTGGTTGCGCCAAATATTTCGGTTATGACGAGGTTTGTGTGGATGGGGTCAAATACATCCAGTTCACATCGGGAGCCAGCGTAAAATACAATCCCGACGGAACTATTGCTACTTGCCGATAAAAAAGAATTACATGGTTAAACTGTGTGCTATTTGCCTCGGTTCTTTGCCACTTCCCAAAGTAGGATAGAGCCAGCACAGGAAACATTTAGTGAATTAACAACACCTAACATGGGAATATTGACTATAAAATCGCAAAGGGATTGTAAATGAACACTCATCCCTTTGGCTTCGTTCCCCAAAATAATCATAATGGGAGAATTTAAATTTTGAACCATTAAAGATTGAGAGCCCTCTGAATCAGTTCCTACCACCGTTAACCCACATCTTTCCTTTTCATCTTTCAGAAACGTTTCCAATTGAGTAAGTGACTCCAGAAATACCAATTTTATATGGAATACACTTCCTAGACTTGAGCGAATGACCTTGGGATCATAAACATCAATGGAGTGTCCCAAAACAAAAACGACATCCACTTGAAAAGCGTCGGCCGATCGTAAAAGAGATCCAAAATTTCCTAAATCACTAGGTCTGTCAAAGAGTACATAAAACGGATTTGGTTTCTCTACCGAAGTTAGTTCAGCCAGCGAATGTGTGTAAATTTTTGCTGTAACAATTAACTCAGAAGGATTTTCCTTTTCAGAAAGTTCCGCATACAAATTGGGTGCGACTTCAAATTGTTTTGCTTTGGTGAAATTTTTTAAGACCGATTTGCCCCATTGGGATAATGTCACACCATCCCGATACAGGATGCGAGTGACTTCCCAACGAGCCTCTATCAGTTGTTTGATGCCTTCCGTTCCTTCTACAAAAACTTCCTTTTCTTGGCTTCGTTTGGATCGGTTCGTTCGCAAAGCGAGCAAAACCTGATATTCGGCATTTTTAACACTGATTTTAAGAGGTCGTTTCAATCCCATAACAAAGGCTAGATGGTAACTGCTAACCTCGTTCCTTGGTCAATGGCCCTTTTGGCATCCAGTTCGGATGCTAAATCTGCACCACCAATCAAATGTACAGGAATATTGGCTTTTTGCAATGGTTCGAGTAGTGAACGGTTAGGATCTTGGCCAGCACATACTACTACAGTATCGCATGGAATTTTTTTTGTTTCTCCCTTCACTTCGATCACAATTCCATCGGCTTCGATGGCTTTGTATATTACACCGGAAATTTGTGTTACTTTACGATCCTCTAATGTAGTTTTATGAATCCAACCTGTTGTTTTACCAAGGGTAGCACCAAATTTGCTATTAGAACGTTTGAGCATCGTCACTTCTCTGTCCGAACGCGGAGTGTCTTTAGTTCCTAAGCCACCATTTTTTGTGATCTCTTGGTTAATTCCCCACTCTTTTAGATAATTTTCCTTCGTAAAGGAATGGCCTGCATCCGTCAAGAGTAGACTTACATCGTAACCAATTCCACCAGCACCCATAACCACTGCTCGTTTACCCACTGGTTTACCTTTGAGGACAACATCCACATAACTAAGAACGTTTGCTCCATCTATTCCTGGAATCTCTGGAGTTCTTGGTGTGACACCTGTCGCCAATACAACCTCATCAAACCCTTGTTTGATGAGTTCTTCCGCAGACACATAAGTGTTCAGTTTTAACTGGACTCCATGTTTTTTAACCATTTCTCCAAAGTAACGAATGGTTTCTTTAAATTCTTCTTTGCCAGGAATGCGACGTGCAATGTTCAATTGACCTCCGAGTTCCCCCTGGGCATCAAACAAAGTTACCGAATGTCCGCGTTCTGCAAGAGTTGTGGAACAAGACATCCCGCCAGGACCTGCACCAACAACGGCTACTTTTTTTGGTTTTGTTGTTTTCTCTATGATTAAATCTGTTTCATGGCACGCTCTTGGATTCACCAAACAACTGCATATCTTTCCTTGAAAGATATGGTCTAAACAAGCCTGGTTACAAGCAATACAAGTATTGATCTCCTCTGCTTTTCCTGCAGCAGCTTTATTGACAAAAAAAGAATCTGCAAGGAAGGGTCTTGCCATAGAAACTAAATCTGCATCTCCCGCGGCAAGAACTGACTCAGCAATATCAGGAGTATTGATTCGATTCGATGTCACAAGAGGAATGTTTACGTGGCCTTTGACTTTGGCAGTGACCCAAGTAAACGCAGCTCTCGGAACCATCATCGCAATGGTAGGAATCCTTGCTTCGTGCCAACCAATTCCAGTATTGATGATGGTAGCTCCTGCTTTTTCAATTTCTTTGGCTAAGATAAGAACTTCGTCAATATTTCCACCATCTTCCACAAGATCTAACATGGACAAACGATAGATGATGATAAAATCAGTCCCCACTCGTTTGCGAACTGCTTTTATGATTTCAATCGGAAACTTGATTCGGTTTTCAAAACTCCCGCCCCAATCATCGGTTCGGTTATTAGTTCGTTTGGCAATGAATTGGTTGATAAGATAACCTTCACTACCCATAATCTCCACACCATCATAACCAGCTAACTTTGCTAATTCGGAACAGCGTGCAAAATCTTCGATGGTTTGTAAAATTTCCTCTTCAGTGAGAGGATGAGGTTTGAACATATTAATCGGAGCTCTTAGATTCGATGCCCCCACAATTTTATCGTGGTATCCATACCGACCTGTGTGGAGGATCTGCAAGGCGATTTTTCCACCTTCTTTGTGTACAGCTTCCGTGACTACACGGTGGTGTTTGGCTTCCTCTTCGGTATCCATAACCCCACCACCTCGAGATACACGACCCGCTTCGTTTGGGGCAATTCCACCAGTCACAATCAATGCCACTCCGCCTTTTGCTCTTTCTCCATAAAAAGCAGCCATTCGTTCATATCCATTGGGGGCTTCCTCTAAGCCGGTATGCATGGAGCCCATAATGGTTCTATTTCTTAACGTGGTGAATCCGAGAGATAAAGGGGACAAAAGATTTGGATAAGATGTCATAAGCTACAAGAATAGAAAATGGAAGATTTTGGCAAGATTTACTTGCAATTTAGTAAAGAACCGGTATAACAATCCCCTGTGGAAATTCTAACCGAAAATAAAAATAGGAAAAATGCAATTCTTTTTGTGGATGATGAATCCATTATCTTAATGAGCATGAAATCACAAGTCAGACAACATTTCGGTGAACAATATAAATATCTTACCGCTGACAATGCAAAAGAAGCATGGGACCTAATACAAGAATTAGAAGAGGAAGGAAACTCAGTTTCTATCATTATCTCCGACTGGTCCATGCCTGGAATGAATGGGGATGAGTTTTTAAGAAAGGTTCATAAGTCCTATCCACAGATTGAAAAAGTAATCATTACAGGATTTGCGGACCAAAAGTCTATCGAAGATCTAAATTCAGAAATTGGCCCTATCTCTTGTTTAAAAAAACCTTGGGACGAAGAAGAACTCATCTCAACAATTTCCCATGCTATGCACAATTAACTGTGTTTAGGCAGATAAATATAAAAAATAGTTTCTCCTGGTACGGAAGTCATTTCGATTCTACCACCATGACGTTTGACAATTTTATTCACTATATCAAGGCCAAGCCCACTTCCTTCCCCGGGAGCTTTCGTAGTAAAAAAAGGTTCGAAAATTTTTGATTGAATTTCTTTGGGAATACCAGGACCAGAATCCTTTAAGGAAACAAGGATATTTTCTCCCCGATCCTTAACCGCAATCTCCAAATCACCGACAAACGACATCGCTTGTAAGGAATTATAAATTAAGTTTGTCCATACGTGCAACAAATCATCCGGATAACATTCAATAGGTTCCACTTCATCAAAATCCTTTACTAAGTTTATCCCACGTTTTAATTGGTTTTGATAGATGGTAAGGACTGTTTCAATTGTCTCTGGTATCGAGGCTTTGTTTTTTTTGCCAGTGGCATCAAAACGAGAAAAGTTCTTCAACGCATACATAATTTTGGAAATTCGATCTACTGCGAGTTGGATGGATCTTGTGTTCCTTCGAAATTGGATTTCCAAAGCCAAATAGTCTAAAAAAACTTTTATATAATGCGAATGAAATAAAGGCAAATAATTCGGATCAATTTCCCCAATCCCAAGTTCTACCCAAGCTTCAGCAAATTCTTCAGCTAAGTCCAGTTCAAACCCATGGGTAAAAAACACTTCCTTATTTCTTTTTTTACGAAGTCGTTCCTCCTTTCCTGTGTAAAATTCTATCGGTTGGTCCAAGTTTGAAAGTATTGTTTTTACGATCTTCTGTTCTGGGACAGGGACGGAAAGAATTGCTTCTCGAAAAAGTTGTGATGCAAGTCCATAACGTTTTTGCCAATCCAACATATTTTGGTTGGAAGCTTTTACGGCTCCAATTGGGTTATTGATTTCATGAGCAATCCCAGCAATTAACTGTCCCAAGGCGGCAAGTTTTTCTGATTGAATCAATTGTTCTTGAGTTCGTTTTAAATTTTCGAAAGCAACTTCCAATTCCAGCTTTTGTTTTTCAATGAGTTTATTTTTATCGCGGATCTCTGAATTGATAAGACGCAACTCTTCCACTTCTTTTAAAGGGCTCAAATCAAAGATACTATAACCAATCGAATTGGTGTCTTTATATAGAAATCGTTTCACCGAAACAAGTGCTGGAAACAAATCCCCATTTTTCTTTTTACAAACAATTTCTAAAGAGTCATTTGCATTCACGCGAATTGACTTTCGGATTTTACGAAGGGTTTCTGCGGTGAGAAGGTTACGGATTTTCAATCTCGGAATGTCGGCCAATTCGTAACCAAAAAGCTTTTGGAAGGCAAAATTGGAATCTTTTACAGTCAGCCCATTTTCATCAAAAATAAGGAAGGCCTCTGTAGAAAACTGGTAAAATGCTTCAAAACGTTCATCTGATTTGCGAAGAGCCTCTTCACTTAACTTGATTTCGGTGATGTCCAAAACCGTACCCATAAGTACTAATGGTTTTCCTTCCTTGGAACGAGTCAGTTTTCCCCGAGCTTCAATCCAATGTAATTTACCATCGGAATGATTAATTCGATTCCGAATCCGATACTCCGAACGATTTAAATCACCCATCAAAAGATTTGTTTCATTCGATAACAAACCCCAGTCTTCTTGATAAGTTAATTCAATGAATTTTTCTTCCGTAACTTCAAAGTTCGCACCCGGAAATCCATAAATGTTATAGGTTTGAGGAGACCAATAGATCGTTCTTGTTTCAATATCCCAACTCCAAATTCCCATCTTGGCTGCATCAAGCGCCAAAACCAATCGCGATTCCGATTCGCGAAGAGCTAGGCTTGCTTCCATTTGTTTGGTCCTGTTGATCATGGCACCAAACATTCGATAGGCCTCACCCATTTCATCGTATAAAAATATACCGTTATCTTCTATATAAACGTAGTCATTCGCTTTAGTTTTGTATCGATATTCTACAGAAAATTTCCTGTGATTTGCAAGTGCTTCATCAAACAATTGCAAGGTAATCTCTCTATCGTCCGGATGAATCGCATTCAACCATTCCTGATATCCAAATTGTTGGTATTCACTCGGTGAGTATCCGGTAATTTCTTGGATGGCTCCTCCCCAATGATTCTCACCGGTTTTTATCTCCAAATCATAAACCATACTCAACGATAATTCGGTGATAGTTCGATACTTGATTTCGTTATACTCAAGTGCTTTTTGTTTTAAAACATTTTCGGTTATATCTGTGATAAGAAATACAAGGTAAGAAATTTCACCGAGTTGGCTGAAGACAGGTGAGCCATTGATAGACAGGTATTTTTTATTACCTGAAGAATCTTCTATGGCATGGCGAATGTCGGTGACTGGTTTTTTGGTTTTTAAAACTATATTAAATGGTTGGTCTTCTTCTCTCCAAGGTCCACCATCAAGCGAGGAATTTTTCCATTCTGGAGCATCATAGGTCCTTACCAAAATGTCATTTAGTTTGATCCCAAGAACAGACTCGGAAGCTGGGTTCGCATAGAGAATCTGGCCTAATGGATTGAGTACCATCATAGCAGTGGAGCTGACATTCATTATGGTTGTCAGAAGCTCTGCTTCGACAAACTTTTCCTCAGCGGAAAGACGGCGTCCTACCGGCTTTCCATTATCCTTTGCATCGCCCTTTTCTAAATTAGAATCCACTCCCCAGTAGACTTATTTTTTTATAGAATCCAATTTCATCGCTTCGATTTTTTGGTAAATCGGTAGAATGAAAAACAAAAACCGATCCAAAACTTGAATGAAACGGAAAAGAAGGGATGGATACACTTCCTTTGCATTCGACTCAATCCCACTTATCACCTTTTTTGCCACAGTCTCCGCTGATTGGCTTGGAAAAGGAACAGGAACTTTTTTCCCTGCGGCATCAAAGAACTGCGTTCTTGTGGCAATGGGATAAACAACCATAACTCGGTTCCCTGGTTTCAATTCATACCTGTAGGCATCAATAAAAGAACGGACTGCAGCTTTTGTCGAGGAGTACTGAGCATACCCAGGAAGTGATAAATGACTCATAGCAGAAGCCGTAACGATAAATAAAAAAGGCTCTTTTCTTGTAAGATTGAGGGCAATCAAACAGTACAAAGGTGAGTAAACATTGGTTCGATAGATTCGATCGATGCGATCCCAATCTGCATTTGCGATGACTTCATAATACGCAAAACCTGCGTTGGCATAAAAAATATCGATTCCACCTAATTTTTTATCTGCATCTTTCAGTAGTTTATCCAAATTCTCTTTTTTGGATACATCGCATTTGTAAGGAATTACATTCGGATGAACTAGAATGTTTTTTTCATTTAAATCACAGGCAAGAATCTTTACCCCCTCATGCTTTAACGCTTGCAAAACGGTTTCTTTTCCGATTCCAGAGCCTGCACCGGTGATTACGATTCTCTTGTTTTTTAGTTCCATGGGTGAAACCTAAATAGGAGAGATTCCGAATAAAGTTCTTTTTAATAAGATATCTAACTTTTTTTGGAATAATTCTATAAAAATCTTTACTGAGTCTATTTTGCCTTTAGTCTTTGTCTCCCAAAGGAGAATCCGGATGAGCAGCATTTTTGAACGTATTTTCAAATTCTTCTATAAGTATATTTCCTATAGTTTTGCCATCGTCTTCTTTTCACTTCTCGGTGCCTTTTTTGGAGCCTTCTACGCCTATTTCTTCGGATCTGCCCTAATCCCGGAATTCACCATCGAAAACCACCCACAAGTAGTTTGGGTGTTCGTAATTACCACAGCTCTTGCTGCTATTGGTCATAGTGTCGAATTCGGAATTCTAACCCCTCTCGGTATTATGGGCTTTCGTTCCGATACAAAAAAACTCAATGCAAACCTAAAACCCAACGAAACGATCCGACATAAAGATATTTTGGAATTAGAGAGTTTGTTAAACACGATTATCAATTTTCCAAAAGAGAATATGTATGCCGCCTTTCGGTATGCGATTTTTATCTTCATTTCTGTATCCATCACATATTTGATCTACGAACATCCGTTGTATGAATTATCTCTGATTTTTGTTGGATGGCTTGCCGCTGCTTTTGTTTACGGGGGTTTTTCTTATATTATCTCTGATTATTTTACCGGTGCCAAACGGGTGGAGATCAAAAAAATTCTATCCTATCGTGATGTGACCATTCACAAAAATCATGGGATTATGAGTTTGAAAGGTAAGTTTATCTTTTTACTAATTCTCATTTTGCTCTCACTTAGTGTCCTTGCAATTTTTATCTCATTTGGAAACGCCAGTTTAATCAAAATTTCTGCCTTCATTACTATGACTTTTTTTGAAGCGGTTATACTCATCTTTATGTTTTTCCAATCAATCAATTTAACATTAGAACAAATAAATGAATCGGCAAATAGTTTAGCAAGTGGAGGGAGGGGTTCTCTTCCAATCCTATCGATCGATAAGGAATTCATTCAGTTTGCAGAAAACTTCGAAAAAGCCACTAGAGAAGTCGGAAGAATTCGCGAAAACTTACAAGAATTAGTCGAAGCAAAAACATCCGAGTTAAGGAACAGTTTAGAAACTGTAGAATTCCTAAAAAAACAACAAGATGGGGATTATTTCCTTACATCTCTACTTATAAAACCTTTAAGTTTGAATAAAACCCTTGGGACCAATGTCAAAACAGATTTTTTTATCAAACAAAAGAAGACTTTCACATTCCATGGTAGAGAAAACGAAATTGGTGGTGATATCTGTATCACAAGAACTGTTTCCTTACGTGGTAAGGATTATACTTTTTTTCTCAACGCAGATGCTATGGGGAAGTCCTTGCAAGGAGCCGGTGGTGTTTTGGTTCTGGGTGCTGCCGTACAGTCCATTTTAGAGAGGTCTCTCGCGGTGCAGTCTGTGAAACTACTTTATGCGGAACGATGGATTAAAAATTCATTCCAAGAACTCCACCATATTTTCGAAAGTTTCGATTGTTCTATGTTAGTATCTATGGTGATGGGTCTCATCGATGATGAAACAGGTTTAGTATATTATCTCAATGCAGAACATCCTTGGTCCGTTTTATTTCGGAATGGAAAATCAGAATTCATTAAAACCAACTCGGAACTTAGAAAACTAGGAACTCCTGTAAAAGAAAACGCTCTAGAAATATCCACCTTACAACTGCAAACTGGTGATATTTTGATATTAGGATCTGATGGTCGTGATGACATTGAATTTGTTACCCAAACGGATTATAGAAAAATAAATCACGACGAAGAATTATTTTTACATCATGTAGAAAAAGGAAATGGGGACTTAAAGGCAATTTACCAATCCATTTTAGAAACAGGAGAACTTACAGATGATTTGAGTTTGATGCGGATTTCTTTTAAAGAACACTTAACCCAACCGCCAAGATCGATCCGAAAAGAATCCTATGAACTGATGAGAAAGGCAAGGTCGAATATAAAAGAAAACCAATTAGAGAAAGCAAAAAACAATTTATTAGAGGCAAACAAAATTAACCCTGAAAATCAAGAGATCCTAAAAGCTCTAATCCGCCTATTAGTGAGAATGAAAGACTACCAATCCGCTTCTGAAAAATTCAATTCCTATATTGAAGAATTTCCCGGTGATACCGATCTCATTTATTTAGCATCCTTCACTTACAAACAAACAAAAGAATACGGGAAAGCCATCGATATGGCAGAAAGGATCCGATTGAGAAACCCAGGGCATTTATCCAACCTAATACGTCTTGTGCAACTTTACCTCTTAGTAAACAATTTGCCTAAAGCAGAAAAAACTCTGGCCCTTGCTTCCTTACTTACCTCCGATTTCAAACGTATGGAAAACTTTAAAATACAGATCGACGACCTACGAAAGAAAGTTCTTGATTAAATCCCTAAAGAATCAGAGGAAGGATCATCTGATCTGAGAATCAGAATCTATGCGACCCAGAACCTTCAACGCTATATGTATTTTTTGGGTTCTTTTTGTGTCATCTTATTGTCGGAGATCTGATTTCAATAATCTTTGTGATCCCAAATCTAATTCCTACTTAGAAAGCCTTCTCGTTCGTTATATAAATTTTGATGAATCTCCGCACTGTGGACTGGTCTTAAAAGTAACCCCGCCGAGCTATTTAAACTGTCCTCCTTTGAAACCGCAGTTGAATGGAAATTTCTTTCTAGAAAATTTCGAATCCGATGGTGACCGTTTGAGTTTGTCCGCAAATCCCCCACTCCCAGAAGGGATTGCCTTTTCTCCCTTTTCTTTATCGTTAGAGGGGCGTTATTCGGGATGGAAGGCAAACCGGCAATCTTACACCATCACGGCCAGCAACCCGAAAGGTTCCGCAAGTTGTTCGTACACTCCAGCATGGATGGGAAAACTTCCTCTCAAAACAAATAGCACCACTTGTTATGATGCAACCGCACCTACCCCAGTTCCGGATCCAAGTTGCTCAGCGATTCCCGGGCAAGATGGTCAATTCCAGAGAGGGATCGCACAGAGTTTTTCTGGCCCAAACACGGTCGCTGGTGTAGAGATCACAACCGACTCAACTACGGGACTTATCTGGACTAGTTGTCTAAGAGGAGAAACAGGAGTTGGGTGCACGCCTACTGGTACAACAACGTTTACATTATTGTCTGCCCAGACCGAATGTGCCAGTCTCAATTCCGGATCTGGATATGCCAATCGCACCGATTGGAGAGTCCCTGAAATAGAGGAATACATTAGTACTTATGATTATTCACTTACCAATCCATCAATCAACCAAACTTATTTTCCAGGAACTGATGCTTGGAATTATAAAAGCAATACCTTGAGTGGATCCGCCGCAAACGCTTTCTATGCCACGATTATTGAATCGACCATTGGAGCCAATTCCGTGGGGGACCTACATAATTTGCGCTGTGTTTCCAATTCCCCTCCCACAACTGCCAAACGACTTATCAATAACAATGATGGAACCATTCTGGACCTAGACACCTCTCTTGTCTGGCAAAGGTGCACAGCAGGACAAACCAACCTAAGTACTTGTGCTGGCGGAACGGATCTCCTCAGCAATTGGTCGGGTGCACTCGGTTATTGCCAAAATTTAAACCTAGCGGGAAAAACCTGGCGACTTCCGAATGCGAGCGAAATAAGAAGCCTCATTGACTTTTACATCACTTACGGTAGTCCTGGAGTTGATCCTATCTACTTTCCAAACACAGCAATTGCAGGTGGAGAATACTACTGGACATCCACCACCCAACTATCGACACCAGCAAATGCATTTGTTGCCATTTTCGGAAGCTCGAGCGGTGGAAACGATGCCAAAGGAAATAATACAAACAGAACTCGATGTGTCTCCGATTTTTAAGGTTTGGCGAAAAAGGGAAAATTTAAAAAGTAGAACTTTCCATTGAAAATGCTAAAAATTTTTCCTTATCTTCTCATCCTTATTCTTTTCCAATGTACGACCATTGGCTTTCATGAAACAAAAGTTCGTGAAGGAATTTCCTTTGGACCAGAAGCAAATTTTCGAGTCTGTATTCTTAGGGAACCTGACATCACACCAAAAGAAACAGAAGAATTGTTTTTTGCCTGGAATGAAGAACTTTCTCTCTACAACCTAAAAGCTGAACCAATTCTACTAGATGTCATGGAAAGGCCCGGATTTTGGGGAACAGACATTCTGGGTTATTTGATGGATCGCCAACTAACAATAGATTGCGATCGGTTGCTTTATCTAAAAGGAAGGACTTGGGGAGATATAACCTTTGAAGTATTGACACTGGGCCTTTTTGTGGGAGTGGGTCTAAAACTCGAAGTCCAAGGAGCCGTCGAAGGCCAAACCAACACAAGAGGGTACATCAAAGCAAAATACATTTCCACCATCCAAATTTTGTTTACCAGTCCCAAATCCACTCTCATCCATGAAGGATACCACCTACTCGGATGTGGCCACCAACTCTTTATGAAAGAATGTTACGAAAAAATTCGGGACGTAAAACTTCTGCTTACAGACCCAAACAGGGATCCAAACTTTTTTCCAGTCATTACCACTACGGGGAAAAAAATCCTAACCCGACAAGAAACGCTCATACACTTTAACAAAGATTAAATTCAATTTATAAAGTTTGAACAGATTTTTGAACAAAAAAATAAACCGCCGACTTTTCGCTACGGACTCTTCCGTAGCATTCCTAATTAGATTCGACTTGCTTTTGCCATCCAGTTTTTTGTAGCATCTATAACGAAAGATTTATGAACCGTTTCTTAATTTCCTTTTTAGCTTTTACTATTTTTATTTCCTGTGCCGATCCAAAGGTAAACAACACTTGCGATGCTGAGAACTCGCTATTCCTTCCAAACATTCTTTTTAGGCTCATTTCAAAGGACAAAAGTAACCAGTGCGGGTATCGCCTGAATTCCAATCCCCCTGCCTGTGAATTGACTTACGAAGAAACCCATTTGGATGCCAATTGGCCTGCTGTTAAAAAGGAAATGGAAACTCAGTTTGCTTTGGGATCTGGTGCTCCAGAAACTCTAATTCAATATAGACCGGAAACAGTGGCTTCTGTAATAAGCACATCCTATCCAGCTTTCCAAGGTGCCTTAAATGCTCCCAATGGAGATATCTATTTTTTACCTTACGATTCCACCAAAATTTTAGCCATCAATCCTAGTTCTAAAATATATTCTAATGCCGGAACGGTTCCGGGAACCGTTGACTTTATCGGTGGTTCTCTCGGCCCTGCGGGTATCATTTATTTTTCACCACATCAAAATTTAAATTTTTATGCTTTAGATACATTTCAGAATTCATTGTCGATCGTTGGGAATAAAACATTGGTAGGTGCTGCCTATAATGGTGCCATGTATGCTCCCAATGGAAAGATATACTTTGTACCAAGTTCAGAAACAAACATTCGTTACTATGACACAAACACTAAAACTATCGGAACAGTTTCTACCCCGACAAGTGGAGGTTTTTCTTCAGCGGTTCTTACCCCACAAGGGAAAATCTATTTTATTCCATTTGTGAGTACTACAATGTACATTTTGGATACGAAGGACGATACAGTTTCCACCCACCCTCATGTATTTCCAGGCAGTAATGCTTATATTTCAGGAATTCTCACTCCCAATGGCAGAATCTATATGATTCCATTCAGACAGATTCCTTTGATTTATCTAGACACAACAACAGATGAAATAGTGACAGTTACCAACATTCCTGCTGCCATTGGTTCTATGTTCAATGGAGCTGTCCTTGCTCCCAATGGAAAAATTTATCCTATCCCAGAAGACTATTCTAATTTTATTTCCATCGACACAAAAGACCATACAATAACTACCCTCTTCTCCAAACCCGCAGGTTCCTATCGAGGGGGAGCCCTAGGACCCGATGGAGAAATTTATTTGGCACCCCATTTAGCGGATCGTTTTGATGTCATTCAAACCAATTCCCTCGGGAAGTTCTGTCCTTCCCTAAGGCTCTCTCCCTACTGGAATAAACTATAATCCCAAACTTGTCCCATAATTTCCAAGTTCCATTCGTCCGATGGATGTAGGTTGCCCGCCTGCGAAAGAAGACAATCGATGGAATCATTTAATCAAAACAGTCATTCGTCCTTTGTTCTCTTTGCAGACAAACTTCCTTTCGGAGTGTTTGTCTTCGAGTCCCCGACATTAGATTTTTCCTTAGAAAGTAAGTTAATTTATGCAAATACGCTCGCAAAATCTTTTATCGAATTTCAATCGCAACCAGAAAATCCACTTACAGTAAAAGAATTACTCCCCAACTTACAGAAAGAAGGTGTACTTTCCCATATCCTCTCAGATATATCCAAGGAAAATGGTTCTCCTATTTATTTAAATGCAGAGCTTTTATCCGATCAAATATCTGAATCTCGAAAGGTCTATTCGTTACTAGCGAAACAACTTTCAGACAATTATTTTTTCTTCTTGTTCGAAGATGTCACAGAACTATCGTTTGCTGAAAAAACTTTTCGCGAAAATGAATCACAATTAGATCGTGTTTTAAAAACAATGATTAATGGAGTGGTGGTTGTTAATCTGCAAGGACAAATCATTTATGCAAATGATAGTGCTGCCAATATCCTTTCGCTGAGTATCGACAAGATCGAAAACAAATACTTTACCTCTAAGGATTGGCGACAGATTCGTGAGGATGGTAATCCTTTTCCCGCAGAAGAGCTACCACTAACCCTAGCACTTGGAAACCAACAAACGGTTTACAACTGCGAACATGGGATCATAGCTGATGGAGAAAAAGTCAAATGGCTTAGTGTCAATGCCTCCCCACTTTACAACGCTGATGGAAAACTAGAAGGTGCTACTGCAAGTTTTCTTGACATTACAGAATTCAAAAACACACAAAATACAATTGAATTAAAGAATAGAAAACTAAAAGCAATCCTTGATGCCATTGAACGGTCAGCGATAGTGAGTGTTGCCGATACTAAAGGAACCATCCTGAGAGCTAACAAAAAGTTTATCCAAATTTCTGGTTATTCGGAAAAAGAACTTTTAGGTTCTGATCATAGAAAATTAAATTCCAAATTTCATCCGAAAGAATTTTGGGAAAAGATGTGGAAAGACATTTTATCAGGACTCCCATGGGAAGGAGTGATTCGGAACCAATCCAAACAAGGAAATTTCTTTTGGTTACAAACATTCATTCATCCTTTATATGATAAAAATGATTCTATAGAATCATTTTTATCCATTCGATTCGATATTACTGAAGAAGTAGAGGCTTTGGAAAACACAAACCGTATGCTCCACTTTACAGGAATCCAAAACAGTCGTTTACAAAACTTTGCCTATATTGTCTCCCATAACATCCGCCAACACTCCTCTAACTTTACATCTCTCATTGATTTACTAGAAGAAAATCCTTCTGAGGAGGAACGAAGAAACATTGTGAACATGTTACATGCATCTTCTGACAAATTGAACGAAACCATCACTCATTTGAATGATATCATTTCCATCAACCAGATGTTAAACAAACCAATGGAGATTTGTTCAATCAATAGTGAAGTTCAAAAAACTTTAAACATTCTAAAAGGGTCCATCGAATCGCGAAATATCCAATTGTTTTTGGAAATCGAAGATCATTTAGAACTCAAAATCATTCCTGTATACTTGGAAAGTATCCTCTTAAACTTAGTTTCTAATGCGATCAAATATGTACGTTTAAAGAATGGAGCATTTATTCGAATCAGCGCAAAAAAGAAAGCTGGCCAAGTGCAACTCACTGTAGAAGACAACGGCCTGGGAATTGATTTAGAAAAACACGGTAACAAAATCTTTGGTATGTTTAAGACCTTTCATAAAAACGAAGACGCACGTGGGATCGGACTGTTTATCACCAAATCCCAAGTAGAGGTTCTCGGGGGGACCATCTCAGTCCAAAGCACGGAAGGAATGGGCTCTACGTTCACGGTCCTTTTCCCAGAAAATCCAAACGAGTCTGCTCCCATATAGTTGTTTCTTTTTTGCTTAAAACTTCAACATCCAAGAATTTTCCGTTCCCACAGTTTGCATCAGTAGAACCACCCATTCGGTCTTGACAATCTCCCCCAACCCCCGAGGCTTACCTTAGTGATCCGTAGGTTTGCCCTACGGACGTACCAATGACATAAGGAAATCCATGAAAGTCCACGAATACCAGGCCAAAGAAATCCTACGTAGACACAATGCCAACGTTCCCTTCGGAAAGGTCATCGACACAGTCGGTGATTTCGAAAAGGCATATAGCGAAGTTGTCCAAAAATCACCCGTAGTGGTGGTGAAAGCCCAAATCCACGCTGGTGGACGAGGAAAAGGTGGCGGGGTCAAAGTCGCCAAAACCAAAGAGGATGCCAAAGCAGCAGCGGAAAGAATCCTAGGAATGCAACTCATCACCCCTCAAACCGGTGAAGAAGGAAAAAAAGTTCTCAAAGTTTATTTGGAACAAGGTCTTGAAATTGCAAAGGAATACTACCTTTCCATCCTACTCGATCGCGCTTTCCGCAAAACCATCATTATGGCTTCTACCGAAGGTGGAATGGAAATCGAAGAAGTTGCAGAGACTCATCCAGAAAAAATCATCAAAATTCAAATTGATCCAGGAATCGGAATCCAAGGTTCGCAAGTGCGTGAACTCGCATTCGCTTTAGGAATTCCAACGGAAGCACAAAAATCCTTCACAGCTCTTGTAAACTCCGTTTACAACGCATACATCAAAGAAGATGCCGCTCTACTCGAGATCAACCCACTCATCCTGACTAAACAAAACGAAATCATCGCAGGTGACTGCAAGATGGACTTGGATGAAAACGCTCTTTATCGCCACCCTGAAAACGAAGCTCTTCGTGACATCACTGAAGAAGATCCGTATGAAGTAAAAGCAAAAGAATACAACCTCAACTACGTAAAGTTAGATGGTAACATCGGATGTATGGTAAATGGGGCCGGTCTTGCGATGGCAACTATGGATATCGTTAAGTTAGCTGGTGCTGAACCTGCAAACTTCTTGGATGTCGGAGGTGGAGCGAACCCTACTACTGTAGAAAATGGCTTTCGTCTTATCCTTTCTGATCCAAACGTTAAAGGTATTTTTGTAAACGTATTTGGTGGTATCGTTCGTTGTGACCGAGTGGCTGTGGGAATTATCGAAGCAACCAAAAAGGTAAATGTATCGGTTCCAGTAGTGGTTCGTTTGAAAGGAACCAATGCAGAAGAAGGGAAAAAAATCCTGAACGAATCCGGAATGAATATTGTTGGAGTGGAAGGACTCCGTGACGCGGCAGACAAAATTGTCTCCCTAATCAAAAAATAGGAACTATAAAACATGGCTGTATTAGTTGATGAAAACACAAGAGTAGTCGTCCAAGGGATCACCGGTAAGGAAGGATCCTTTCATGCGACTCAAATGTTGGAATATGGTACAAAAGTAGTTGCCGGAGTCACTCCAGGCAAAGGTGGCCAGATCTGGACTTCCGAAACAGGAAAAACTGCTCCTGTTCGTAACACCATCAAAGATGCAATGATCCAAGACGGTGCGAACGCTGCCGTGATCTTTGTTCCCCCTCCTTTCGCAGCTGATGCGATTTTGGAAGGAATCTTTGCTGAGATCCCACTCGTAGTTTGTATCACGGAAGGAATTCCTACTCACGATATGCTAAAAGTATACAGTGTGCTTCGTAATTCTAAAACGAAACTGGTAGGACCAAACTGCCCCGGTGTGATCAACCCTCGCTACAATGTAAAGATGGGAATTATGCCAGGTTTTATCCACACTCCTGGAAACATTGGTATCGTTTCTCGTTCAGGAACTTTGACTTATGAATCCGTTGCTTCCCTTACTGCGGCAGGCCTTGGCCAGTCCACTTGTATTGGAATCGGAGGAGACCCTGTTCCCGGAATGAACCACGTAGAAGCAGTTCGCCTCTTAAATGAAGACCCGGACACTGAAGGAATCGTTGTGATTGGTGAGATCGGTGGAACTTCGGAAGAAGAAGCCGCAGCTTACATCAAAGCCCATGTAAAAAAACCAGTGGTTGGTTTTATTGCCGGCCAAACAGCTCCTCCAGGAAAACGTATGGGTCATGCCGGTGCGATCATTTCCGGGGGCATGGGAACTGCCACTTCTAAAATTGCTGCAATGAAAGACGCTGGAATCAGCATCTGTGCACATATTGGGGAAGTAGGCGATAAAATGAAACAAGCCCTTAAAAAATAAGGGTTTGCCTCAAAAAAAACAGCTATTCAAAGGGAATGAGGAGTCTGAATTAACAGTATGGAACAACGTTCATGGGTTTCAAGTACATTGATCCTCCTCGTTTCCGTCGGCCTATTGGCTGCGGAATCTGGAGATAAGGGATTTACACTTAGCTTACAAGATGCAGTCAAGTATGCCATTGAAAACAACCGCGAGGTCATGCAGGCCCGTTTGGAGTTAGCAAAAGCAGATTCTTCTCTTATGAAATATGAGGGAAAGTATTCTTGGCGAGCTCTTTCCAAAGCGGAATTGGATCAAAAACAATTCCCTTTCAACCAAAACAATATCTTTACGGGAACTAAAACCCAAACCAATACCTATAGTGCTGGGTTAGAAAAACTCTTCACAACAGGAACGTATTTTAAGTTAGAAGCAAAGTCACAACGTTTTGACTCGAACGCTTTTGAAGATCCGAACAAAACTCCTGCGGGATTTACAGCTCTCGGCCTTCCTCCGTTATATACAGATACTCTTTCCGTAACCATTGCCCAGGATTTACTAAAAAATGCCTTTGGTGCTAATGAAAGAAATATGGAAAAAATCCTAGAAAACCAAACAGAGATTTTGCGGGAGCAAATGGAAGACCAAGTCGCAAGTAAAGTGGTTGCCACTCTTGTAGATTATTGGAATTACTCTGTGAAAGAATCTGGATACCAAACCTTCGAACAACTTTTAAAAAACACAAAGAATGTTCGGGATCTTACCATCCGCAAACAAGGACTTGGGCTTTCTGAAAGTTTTGAAGTCAACCAATGGAATGCCCTTCTCTCTCAAGTGGAAGGACAAATGGCACAAGCAAGTGCAGAAAGAGAAGAGGCTCGCCGTAAACTCATTCGTTCTCTCAACCTTCCAGAAGATACCATCTTCCAAAAGACAACACCTCTTTCGGAATCTCTTCCTACGAAGTTGGACTACCAAGCCGATATCGATTACGCATACAAACACAGAGCAGATTTCCGTGCCATCGTCCGAAAAAAAGAAAATGCAGAACTTTCGATGAAAACTGCTAAAAATGAAGCGCTCCCATCCTTAAAAGCTGCGGGCACTTACGGATACCAAGCGCAAAATACGATTAGTCCACAAAACAACTATTCTGATAACCGTCATGGAGTATTTTCTTACCAATATCCCGTAATGCAAGGTTCCCTTGACCTTTCTTATCCGATTATGGATAAGGGAGTGAAGGCCGGAATCCGCGATGCAGAAATCCAAAAACGCCAAGTTTCTTTGGAAGAAGCAGACCTCGTGAAAGCAGTTTCTGATGATGTTAAAACACGGATTGATATCTTAAAGGCTTCCTACCAGGTATTGGAAAATGCAAAACGCACTGAAGACGAATCTAAAAAGTATTACAATGGAGTGTTACGTTCCTTCCAACAAGGAAGTTTCAATGCACTCGCAGTCAAAAATGCTTTGGATACTCATGTGCAAGACCAGTTGTCACTTGTCCGAGTCAAAGTAGATTACAACATCAATTTACACAGATACTATGTTGCCAAAAATGCTTTGTTTGAAGAATACGGAGTGGAAAGATCCAAGCTCCTACCTGAAAATCTTTAAGACTAAAACGGGAGGATTCTTTTGATACGCTCCCGTGTATTTCTTGCTTTTAGCCTAGTTTTTCTTTTTATCGCCCTTGTTACTTATGCCTTTGTTGACTTTCGAGAGAGAGAAGACAAAGCCTACGACCTCTACCAATCGGAATCCTATCTCAAAGTCCTTGGACTTTATCAGGAGAAAGAAATTCCCTCCAGTGAATTAGAACTCACCATCCTTTCCGAAACCATCTCTCAATTGGAAAAAAAATTGAACGAGAAGGAAACAACCAAAGAGCTTCAATCCTTTTTCCAATCACGTTCGGAAACCAAACTTGCAGAATGGGAAACCACTCGTGGAACCTATTACCATATTCAGGATCCATACCTTCCCAATTTAAAAAAACATGGTGACGGTTACAAAAGAGCTCTCATCACAAAGATTGTGACACTCACTAAGCCAATTCCCAAACCAGAAGTGACAAACCTGCTCCTAAAACTCATTCTGGAAGATCCACGCGGAATGGAAGATCGGTTTAGCCGTGCTCTCACAAACCTACTTAGTTTTCCTTTTGAACCCATTGGAGAGATTGAATCTGAATTTTTATTACAAAGTTTACATTTTTTAGCCAATACAACAAATACCAATCTCTTCCACCAAACAGCGATTTTACGAGGAAAAAATGTCAACCTTCGTAGTGGACCAGGCCGCGAGAACTCCGAAGTGGGAAAAATCACGGAACCTGAACAGGCAATCTGTTTAGAAGAAGATGCAGGTACAGAAACCATTGCCGGTAGTTCCGGACATTGGAAGAGATGTTACTTTCCTAACCTACAAAGATCCGCATGGATTTTTTCTGGATTTTTAACAGAGGTTCCTCCCAACCCCACTCTCATTGCAGAATTGGAAAAACGATTTAAGTCTAGCGAAAATGAGGTTCGGATCGATTTTGAAGGTTGGAATGGAACCCAAATCCCTGCCACCTTCTTTGGTGATTATATTCCCAGAGACTCGGTTCGTATCTCAGGCGAGACAGGATTTCCGATCTATGGTCTAACTAAAGAATCAAAAGGTTTACAGAGAATTTGTAAAAAACTCGCAGGTGACAAAAACTACTTTGAGTTTTCCTTCCAACCTACAGACTCCAATCTCCCTATCTCTTTTTTAGAGCTCCACCTAAATTACGAAAACAAGGATCACCTAGCCTATTCTATCTCTTTGGATAAAGAATCCATTTGGGTAAATAAAAATCGATATGTCCTAGACGGTGAAAAAAGAAGAGAAAACCTGTCCTTACACATTGGATCTCGCAAAGGGGACAAATGGAACGCAAGTCTTTGGAGACGAAATACGGGACTCATCCAGTCCATCCATTCTTTTCCTTTGGATGAATCTGCCCTTTCATCGGGCGGTTATTCCTGGGAAATTTGTCTCCCACTAGCAAAAGAACCGAACAGGGAACAAGTGATACTCTTTGAAATTAGAACAGGAATCCATTAGAGGGGGAACTATGGCTACCTACGATTACCATTGTAATACATGCGGAAAAGACTTTGAACACGTTCAGTCAATGAAAGATGATGCACTCACAGAGTGCCTCTGTGGAAAAAAAGGAACTGTCGAACGCCGAATTTCAGCCAGTGCAGGAATCATCTTTAAGGGATCTGGATTTTACGTAACCGATTACAAAAAAACCGACTCTGGTTCCACTCCGCCTTCGACTGGCAGTAGCGATTCAGGAACTCCTTAAGGTCTCTCTTTGGCACCCAAAGGCCGATTAGCCATTATCGCTGGTGGTGGGGAACTTCCCCATATTGGTATGACAGAAGCACTTCTTGCCGGTGAGGATCCCTTATTTCTTGGACTTATAGAATCGGACTTCACTCCGAGAGAACACAGTGCACGTACAATTCCGGTCCACATCACCCAAGTTGGCAAAATTCTAAAAACCATTCAAAAAGAAAAAATCACCCGTATTTTGATGCTTGGGAAAGTTCGCAAAGACCTACTCTTTCAAAAGCTAAAATTCGATCTAAAAGCCCTGGCCATCCTTGCTCGCACCATCAACCGAAACGACTACCCCATCTTTCTTGCCATAGCCGATGAGTTTGAAGCCATGGGTGTTAAAGTCATCTCCCAAAAGATCTACTTACAATCCTTACTGCTTCCAGAAGGTCGTTACACCCCTAAAAAGTTTAGTTCCCAAGAATTAAAGGATATCGACTTTGGGATGTTCTACGCTGAAAAAATGGCCGATTTAGACATTGGCCAAATGGTTGTTGTCTGTGACGAATCCGTCATTGCCGTGGAGGCAGTAGAAGGGACAGATGAAACTATCAAACGAGGTGGAGTGTATACCAAAAAGAAAGGTGGTGCCGTTGTTTGTAAAAGCCCTAAAGCCAAACAAGACAATCGTTTTGACCTCCCGACCATAGGAATACACACCTTCCAAGTCATGCTCGAGAGTGGTTGTAAAACACTTTGCATTAGGGAAGGTGAAACTTTAGTAGTGGATCCAAAAGCAGTGATCGAATTTGCAACCAAACATAAGTTAAACTTTTGTGTTGTAGGAAAAAGCGGAAGTAAGGTTCTCAATGGTAACCAAAAAAAAATCCCATCTACATGAGTCAGACAAAAATATCCTAGTCATTGCCGGCGAACATTCCGGCGATTTACTCGGAGCTGATCTATTACAAGAGCTCGCAATCCTCGAACCAGAATATAAATTCTATGGAATTGGTGGGGAAGGAATGATCGAACACGGACTTGATTCCATGGAAGAACTGGAACATCTCAGTGTGATTGGATTTTCGGAAGCTTTAAAAAAATATAGTTTCTTAAAAAAGATTTTCTACCGCGTTTTAGACGAAACGGAACGCCGACCAACCAAACTCGCCATTTTAATTGATTATCCAGGATTTAACTTACGTTTGGCGAAAGAGTTAAAGTTACGAGGCATTCCCACAGTATTTTATGTATCTCCTCAAATCTGGGCCTGGAAATTCAACCGCATTTATTTTATCAAAGAACAGATAGCGCTTATGCTTACCCTCTTCCAATTCGAGGAAGAAATTTATACCGAATATGGTGTGAACGCAAAATTTGTGGGCCATCCCATCACCAAACGGATTCCAGAAAAACTAAAAAAAGAACCTGTGATCACGGAGAAACTTCCTGATTCCCACCATGGTTATACAGTAGGACTCCTTCCTGGTTCCAGAAAAGGGGAAATTCGTAGGCTCATTGATCCCATTCTTGGGACTGCGGCCCTTCTCCACGAACAATGTAAGTTAGAGAAAAAGAAGATTGTTTTTCTTCTCCCGAATATCAATGCCAAAGAAGAAACCTTCCTTTTGGAAAAAATTGATTCCTTAAAACAAATCCATCCCGATATCCAAATCCATTACCTATGGAATGCATCCCTGCGAGTGATGGAAACAAGCGACTTACTTCTCATAGCCTCAGGAACAGCCACTTTGGAAGGATTGTATTTTGAAACCCCGATGGTGATTCTCTATAAAGTGAGTCTGTTTACTTATCTTCTCGGATCTTTGTTGATGAGGTCAAAATTTATAGGTCTTGCCAATATTCTATCTGGGCAGGAAGTCTGTCGGGAAATTACGCAAAATGAATGCCAACCGAAGTATATTTTCCAAGAGGCATGGAAGATTTTATCTAATACAAAATTAAGAAATAAAATGAAAGGAATCCTTCGAGACGCAAAAGAAAGGGAACTGGGAACTACAAATGCATCCAAAAAGGCGGCAAAGGAAATCCAGTCACTCCTTCGAACCCTTTCGAATTAAACGAACCACACGATTCTCCCAAGTTCCAATCCAGGACTTGGGTTTCAGGTCTGAGTATAAAAAATAACCTTTAATGGTTTCTTCATCACTGGGCCGAAGGCGAATGCCTACAGAGTCCAATTCCAAACTGAGGTCTCCTGCCCCATTCCAAAGCACTTTATTTTCATTCGGTTGAATATTGATTGAGTGCGTTTTATTCTCCCATTCCAAAATCCATTCCCCACCAAACGCCGGCAACTTGGATACTTCGGGTGCTATGTCTGCAGGATTTTTGGTTTCTTTGCAAACGAAAAAGAAAAGAAGGAAAAAAAGAAAACTAACAGACACTATTTGATGACGCATTTATTTTCCTCTTCTGTAAAACTAAAACTTCCTCTAGATTCTCCAACGAGCCCATACGTGGTAAAAGCATAGTTTCCATTTTTGTTATTTCCATAACCTTTTAAGTCTAAGGATTCGCTTGTAACCACTAAATTAGAAATATAATCCATATCGGAATAACGACTCAAATCAAATTCCATCTGGAAAGGTTTTTTCAGTGGGCTTAAATCCATTTCCAATTTAGAAACCAAATCTGCTTCCTTTAAACTCACTCCAAAAAGTTTCAGAAAATAGGAAGTTCGGGCATCTTTATGAAGGGTATAATAATCACTTCCCATACTATTGAAACTATAATCCAAACTGACATGCGTGGGTTTTAGTTCGGCTCCACAAAAATTCATCCACGGATCGGACCAGGGATATTCATTTAAAACCAAACTAAATCCAAAGTTAGGTGTCTTACTTGCGAAGTAAGAAATCATTGAAATCTTTGAATTGGAATTACCCAAATTCAAATTAAAACTCATCCTTCCGTCTTTGACTAAAAAATTTCCTTTCGATTCGCCAAGCGATTTGGATCCACCAAAAGGATAATAATTGGCAATTTGAAATCCGAGATCTAGGTTCATCGATTCTAAGAAGTATTTATAAATCTTAGTTTGATAAAAGTATTCTTCCGGAATTAATTTCTCTTGGCGTTCCCGAATTTCTTCCAAGGTCTCCCTTTTCCAATCCTCATACAAAGGTTTCCAATCGCTTCCATTTAAGTCTGGTGTTTGGAAATTAAGTTTTGTTTTGGAAACCATCGGATAATAATAAGAACCATCCGTTTTTTTCGAACGACCCCAAACACTCAAACCTGCTCCAGATAGATGAGAAGGTTTTCCAAAAAGCAGAGAATCAAAATTCAAATCCCATTCATTGCCTTCCAATAGTTTCAACGAAAGGTTTCCTTTTTCCAATTGTAACAGTCGGGAATCCCACTGGATTTCCGAACCGCTAAGTTCACCCCGGAGTTGGAACCATTTATTTTTATCACCAGACTCGGTTAACTCTATATTCCCTTTTAGAACTCCGGACAAAGGAAGATTAAAATTGCCAGAAAGATCAGATATCCTTTCTGCAATGTTTTCAAGTGATTCAATTTGGAATTCTAAATGTCTTTCTAGAAGTGGCTCTTTGATGGTTTCCGTTTTGACAGAAGTTTTGATTCGAAAGTCCGTTCCCAAAAATTCCCTTTCTTCTTTATTGGGAGTGAAAAGAAAAACTTCCCGAAACCTAAATCCATCCAAGATATAGTTTTCAAAAAATGGAACTGGTATGAGTGAATTTTCAAACTCTACATCACCACTTGCTGTAAATCCAGATAGGGGATCCCGAAAAATCTTCCCTTCTCCCGAAAGGACTGCCGAATGTACGTTGGAGCCAAATAGATAATTGGTAAGGATGATGGCTTCTTCCGATGGATAATTTTTCCATTTAAACTCAAATTGAAACTCATCCAAATTCGTTTCGGAAAATTCACCCTCTCCTTTAATTCGAGTTGTGTTAGGAATCCAAAACCAACCGTTGTTATACGAAAGATATAATTTTTTACTCTTTCGTTTCAATACAATATCCCAACCCTCTTTCCAATCCACTAATGTAGAATCGTTTTGTTTGACGGTAAGCCTTGCATCATGAAATCGAATGTCTTTTAATTTACTCTTTTGCGCATATTCGATGAGTTGATTTCGTAAACTCGCATTTTCGTTCAAAACCAAATGCGGACTATAAAAATCTATTTGTTCGACTGTGGGTGAATCTTTGAAGTAACTTGATAACCGAAAGGTAACTTTTTTTACCTTCAACATGTGGTCGTTAAAGGAGAAGTCTTCTTCATTGGAAACTACTAAGTCCTCAATAATGAGGCCTTCTCTAAGAGAAAAGTCAAGGACACCGATGTCGACCGCCTTTCCAAGTTCCTTATTGATCGTATAGGAGACCACTTTTCTAAGTTGAACCAAAGGAATGCGATAGTTACGGAGGTAGAATTCAAGGCCATAATAACAGAGAATAAAAGCGAAAAAAATGAAACCGAGGGCCAGAAATGAAAATAGAACCCGTTTGTTTTCTCGGATTCTATTTAGTAGTTGGGAAAGGGATTGCCTATAAACATATAGGCGTTGAAAAGAAAGGATCCGTTCCAAAAGAACTTAGAGTTTGCCCTCCGGCTGCAACACTTCCAAACACTCTTTCTGAATGGACTTCAGAGTTTCGTTGTTGGGAAATTCTTCCAATCCTAAATTGGCAACTTGCAAACCTTTTTGGTAAAATCCTGTATTCTTATATTCAAAGCCCATTTTCAAATAGGTCTTCGCAGCAGTTTCAAAATAGAATTCGTCTTTCTTTTGGTTCCCCTTGGTATAAGTCTTTGTAAGAGTCGCAAGAGCCGGATAGTATTCCCGTTCCGCTACCAGGGATTGAACCACTAGTTTTTTCCGTTCCATAAGGTTTGTGTTTTTGTCTAATCTTTCGGATTGGTTCAAAAACTGGATGGCTTTAGAATATTCGTTTTTTCCCACATAGGCTTTTCCCATAGTGAGGTTCCACTCAGAAAGCTGGACCGGGTTGGACTTAGCCTGGTTCACTTGATTGAGGGCAGAGATAGATTCATCATATTTTCCAAGATCTAATAAAAGTTTTCCTTTTCGGATCACTAGTTTGTCTCGGGATTCGTCAGAGAGAGAAGAGGATTTGAGATCAGCATCGATGGATTCGATTTGGGCCAAATGAGACCCGGTGTTTACTTTAGAAACTCCTGTATTCAGGGTTCCTTGATTTGATGCGCAATTTTCAAATGCCACTACCAACGCCAAAATGAGGGTTAGTGGGAGAATCGATTTCATTAGCCTACCTTTAGTTTGTCTAATTCCTCTAAGAAATTCTTAGTTTCTGTGTCTCTATCCTTCGTTTCCATAGGGAAAAAAAGAACAGCGTCCTGAGACAGCTCATTTAAAAACCGAGAGGGGCACTCTCGATTTGCTCCCCAAATTTGCGTCTTGTACGAGCCGAAGTCAAGTACAATTTTCGTCTTGGGCGAGTCATACCCACGTAGAGAAGGCGTCTTTCTTCATCGACCACTTCCCCTTCTTCTTCTATAACACGTGAGTTCGGTAAAATTCCCTCTTCTAAGCCCACTAAAAAAACTAAATCGTATTCCAGTCCCTTGGACTGGTGCATGGTGAGGAGCTGGACCCGTCGGTCTTCCTCATCTTCTTTGGGTTCGTCTTCCATGAGAAGGACCAACCTTTGCAAAAAGTCAAATACGGTGGCTTTGCCCTCTCGGCCCTCTTCTTCTTCAAAAAAGGACAACATATTCACAAGTTCACTCAAATTGTAGATCCGAGCTTTGACCACTTTCTCCTCGGTTTCTTCCATGGAGATTTCTCTCTCGAATCCGATTTGGGTGATCATTTCCCGAAGCACTGGTGCCATCTTGGGCGACATAGCAAACTTCTTTTTAAAGGCATCCACAAGTTCCACAAATTGGTAGATTTCTTGTCTGACCTTAGCTTTAACTTCGGGCAAATAGTCGGGACTCTCGATCATTTTATGAAAGATTTCGTATAAAGACAGTTTATGGGTAAAGGCTTCCTCTTGGAGTTTTTGCATGGTACCAGGGCCAATCCCTCGTTTGGGATAATTGATGATTCGAAGAAGAGAATAATCATCCTTAGGATTTGCCACATAACGTAAGTACGAGATACAATCCCTGATTTCCTTACGGTCAAAAAAGTTATAACCACCTACTACTTTGTAAGGAATACTGCGGTTGCGAAGTTCTTCTTCAAATGGACGGGATTGGAAGTTGGTCCGAAATAAGATGGCAATTTCTTTTCCTTTAAATTCATTTTTAATGAGTAAGGTTTGGATTCTTCCCGCTACAAAAATGGCTTCTTCTCTTTCATCTGCGGTTTCATAGTATTCCACTCGTTCGGCGGAAGGAATACGGCTATAAAGAGTTTTTTCCTTTCGGCCTTTGTTGTGTTGGATGAGAGAGTTTGCAGCTTGGATGATGAGTGAAGTGGAACGGTAATTTTCCAAAAGTCGCACCACTTTGGCATGAGCGAATTCTCTTTCAAAATTTAAAATGAGCTGTACATTCGAACCACGAAAGGCATAAATACTTTGGTCATCATCCCCTACGACACAAAGATTGTCACTTGGCCCTCGGAATAAGGATAAAAACTCGTATTGGAGTTGGTTTGTATCTTGGAATTCATCCACAAGAAAGTATTCATGTTTTCTTTGGTAATAGGCAGCAATTTCAGGAAACTCTGCGAGAAGGCGCTTGGGAAGCAAAATCAAATCATCAAAGTCGATTGCATTTTTTTCCTTGAGACCATCTTCATACATAGAAAAAACTTCGGCTGCGACTAAATCAAACTCCCCTGTTTGGCCATTGTCTGCCGGATGGACTTGTGTGTTTTTTGCATAAGAAATTCTTCTTAGGATTTCTTTAGGAGGAACTTTTTTTGGGTCCAGTCGTTTGGCTTTTAAAAGGTCGGAAACAAAGGCTTCCTGGTCAGTTCCATTAAAAAGTAAAAAGGTTTCGTTATAACCAAGTTTGGTAATATGTTCTTTAAGTATTTTTAAACCTAACGAATGAAAGGTGGAAAGAGTGATTCCTTTGAGTTTTTCCCGGGGAACCATTTTGCGAAGCCTTTCGGCCATTTCTTTGGCACTTTTGTTGGTAAAGGAAAGGGCTACAATTTTACTCGCAGGAATTTTCACTCCCTCGATCATGTGCGCAATGCGGTTAGTGATGACCCGTGTTTTTCCCGACCCCGCACCAGCGAAGACAAGAAGGGGGCCTTGGATGGTGGAAACTGCTTCCATTTGCGCCGCATTTAATTTCATAAGGAGACCGGTAAGGGACATAATCCAAAGAAATCCGATCCGGTCGAGTGAAAAACGGCTGTTCTTTATTGCTTAGGAGCCGTTTCCTTCCAGGATTTGTTCTGGCCATGGAAGTTCAAAAACCCTGCAAAAACTGGGTCCTCTTCCACTGGCAAAACGGATCGAAACCGGATCCAATCAAGAGTGGTATATAAGGCAATTTCAGAGAGGCCCACTTTCCCATCGGTAAAGAAAAAATGACCATTTAACTCGCGTTTGATATAATCCAAAATGGAGCTGATTCTCAGTGCATTTTTGGTTAAATAAGGAGCCGCATCAGGTTTAATCCCCTCTTTGTTTAAGTAAAAGATAAGAATGGCATTGTCGAGAGCCTGATCAATTGCTGTTTGTAAATTTGCTTCACGGTAATGGTGGGGCCCTGCTTTGGGTCTAAAGTTCCCGGATCCTTTGGTTTCAAAAAGATAGTCGATGATGGTATGGCTATCCCAAATTTTCACATCGTCAATCTCAGCGTAAGGAACTTTCCAAAGTGGGTTTTTGTCCCGAAGTTCCTTTTGACCTGCCTCGGTCATTGTATCCACCATCGTAAAGGGAATCCCCAATTCCAAGCAGAGAAAACGAATTCTTCTTACAAAGGGAGAGGTAATGCTACCATATAATTTCATAAGTAGATAATTTTCATTGTGCTTCCATCCTTCAAGAGTAAGTTTTTTATAATTTTAAAAAAGAGGAAAATCTCTATACAATTCCTGGAATCAGAAATTCCTTTGATTGAAGGAAACAGAAAGTGAAAGAACGAAAGAACTGGAAAGATCTCTACCCTACTCCGATTTATACCCTTGCTAGTTTTGATATCAAACTTCCTCGTTCTGTGGAGGAAAAAACATACTATGTTCTAAAATCCAAAAATTGGGTGAATGTGGTGCCAGTGACAAAGGCAGGTGAGATTCTCCTCATCAAACAATACCGACATGGGATTGGAGAGGACAGTTTGGAAATTCCAGGAGGGATTGTGGATGATGGACCTGGATCCGAACTGGAATCTGCCATCCGAGAACTCCGTGAAGAAACAGGATATGCTACGGATACTTCTAACTATAAACTCCTCGCTAAATTTTCAGGTAACCCAGCCATGTTTACCAATTGGTCCTATTCCTATGTAGCACAGGACGTTGAGTTAGTTCACGATGTTGAATTTGATGAAGGGGAAGATATCGAAATTGTATTAAAGAAACCAGAGGAAGTGAAACGTCTGTTACTCGATGGTACGATTCACCACCCGCAAATGGCAGCAGCTCTCGGGATTTATTTTTTACAATCTCTGAGATAACCTAACGATTGTAGAGTTTTTTACTAGAGAACCCTCGGAGAATCACATTCATTCTTTAGTGAATTCTAAAAAATGGAAGGATGTATGTTTAGAAAAATCCCCAAGATTTTCGAAATCGCTGGAAATTTAAACATAAGTTTGAGACTGTATATATATGAGAAAGTCCATCGCACAGTCAATCTTAGTACTTATCATAGTATTCAGTCAGTTTTCGCTCTTTGCGGAAGGTGGCGAAACATTAGAGCCTATTACCATCACAGTCCAAAAGGGTGAAACACTCTCTTTGATCTCGGAAAGACATCTTTCTGATCCCAAACGCTGGCCAGAACTTCTTAAACATAACAAAATTCCCAATCCCGATTTAATCAAGCCGGGTTTATCCTTAGTCGTTCCTGTTTTCCTACGCAAAGCAGTCGTTGGTGTCACTGAGTTTGTGATGGGCCAAGTAGAATGGAATGGAACTGGTGGCAAAGGACCTTGGGTTCCCCTGAAATTGGGACAAGAACTCCATCCCAATGACCAAATCAAAACTAGTGGAAAAGGCAAAACCGATGTCCATATCAACAATGTGGGTATGGTGCGAATCTTAACCAATAGCCACTTTGAAGTCAAGGGTGAAGATAAAAAAGGCGGACCTGTGACGGTTGCTCTCTTCAAAGGAAGTTTGGATGCGAAAGTGACTAAATCCAATCCACCTACCACCGAACACAAGTTCAACATTGTAAGTCCTTCTTCCACAGCGGGAGTTCGCGGAACCGAATTCCGAGTAGAATTAGATGAAAAACTCAGCTCAACCATTTCGTGTTTTGAAGGAGTGGTGGATGTTGGTGCCCAAGGGAAAACTGTGGAGCTCACTCAAGGGATGGCAACTTTTGTAGAAAAAGGAAAAACTCCCGTACAACCTTATAAAATTCCAGAAGCACCACGCATAAGAGAAGAATAGTAGGATTATGAAGCAAAAATTTTTACTGAGTATTGGAATCGTTTTTCTAGTTTTTAGTTCTCTAGTTTCTAAACCCAAAAGGGAACTTAGAGTTCTTATTGATGCAGAACCAGATGCTAATTTTGAATTAGAACTTTGGCAAGAAAAGCCAAATGAAAGTGGTGACACCATCGCTCCCAAACCTCCTGAATCCATTCAGTTTAAGGGAAATCGAATCGTTGTGACCCCAAAAGATGATTTTGAGTATTTCCGTGTTCGTAGGTTAGGTGAATACGGAGCAAAGGGTTTTTGGACACAAGTTTATTCGACAAATGTGGATCCAGGTTCCCCACTTTCTGTTCCCAAAGAATATGTGGCTAAAAAAGTTTTTGTCCCCAAAGAGGAACCAAAAAAAATCACCTCAGTAATTTCAACGGACAGTTTTATCATTGTTAAAGAGAAGAATGAGTCCATTCGGTATCTAACAAAAGATCAGTTGACTCTAAATCCTTCTGATGATGCTTCCGGCGTTGCGGAAGTTCATTACCAGATCAATGGCGGTCATTGGAACTCTGCAAAATCACTTACTTCTGTTCCTATCCAAGAAGAAGGGAATTATAAATTTTTATACTTCGCACTGGACAAGGCCGGAAACAAAGAACCTATGCAAGCCCTGGAATTTATTAAGGATACAACTTCTCCTGAAACAAAACTAGAATGGATCGGGCCAAGTTCCCTCGGGAAAGGGAAAACCAAATTTATTTCTCCAGAAACGAAAATCAAACTGAGTGCAAAGGATCGTCTAAGTGGCCCAAAAGATATTCTTGTTGCTTACACTTGTCAGTCGGGAACACAGACCGAGTTTAAACCTTATGTTTCTGAAATCTCTGTTTATGATTTAAAATCAGTATGTAAAGGTTCCTTCCAACTTTTTTACTACTCCGTGGACCAGGTAGGGAATGAAGAAGCAGTCAAAACTTTAAATTTTCAATTGGGTAGCGAATCCAATTGAAAGATAAAACTAGATTGTCGATTGCCCCAATTTTTCTATAATAAATATTGGCCTAAGAGATGAAGAAAAACCTTTCTTTGGCCATTTTCAAACACCGCGACTTTCGTTTTTTTATCGTAGCAAGGTTTTTTATGGTCCTTGCGATCAACATTCAAGCAACCATTGTTGGTTGGCAAGTTTATGAACTCACGGGAAGTGTCTTAGACTTAGGTCTCGTTGGTCTTTTTGAAGCAATACCTTCTATTGTGGTTTCTCTCTATGCAGGACACCTAGCAGACCTTAGAGATCGTCGAAATATCATTGTTATTTGTTTATTTTTTTTACTCGCTTGTTCCCTCACGCTATTTGCATTTACCGGCCCTCTTTCTTTTTTACTTGTTACATACAAAGCATATCCAATATTTTTAGTCATTTTAGTTTCAGGCATTGCTCGAGGTTTCATCTCCCCTGCTATCTTTAGTTTTGTGACACAACTGGTTCCCAGAGAACACTACCCTCATTCTGCTGCATGGATGGGAACATCCTTTCAGGCGGGTGCGGTGATTGGTCCGGCCCTCGGTGGAATTGTGTATGGAAGTTTTGGAATGCAAATGGCTTATGGGCTTGACTCCGTTTGTATTGGCCTTCCCTTTTTACTTTTCTTTTGGATAAACAAACGTAGTCTTCCAGAGCGAAAAGAAAAAGAAGCCCTGAAGGATAGCCTCCTCAAAGGCCTTAGGTTTGTTTTGAAAAATGAGATTATGTTAGGTGCCATGGCTCTGGACATGTTTGCGGTTCTTTTTGGAGGAGCTGTGGCTCTTCTTCCAGTCTATGCAAAAGATATTCTATTTGTTGGATCCGAAGGGCTTGGATATTTACGTGCCGCACCTTCACTCGGAGCCCTTCTTATGGCCTATTACCTCACATACAAACCACCACTCGAAAAATCAGGTAGAGTTTTGTTATTCTGCGTGTTTGGTTTTGGGGTTTGTATGCTCGTGTTTGGCCTTTCAGAGTCCTTTCTTTTGTCCTTGTTTGCCTTATTTCTTTCGGGAGTATTTGATAGTGTTTCTGTTGTGGTTCGCTCCACCATTATGCAAACCATGACTCCCGAAGAGATGCGTGGCCGTGTCAGTGCGATCAATAAAGTATTTATTGGTTCCTCCAATGAAATTGGTGCCTTTGAATCAGGAGTTTCCGCAAAAATCCTAGGGCCCGTGGGTTCTGTTGTTTTTGGAGCAACAATGACGATACTTATTGTATTTTTCACCTTCCGGTTATCTCCTAAGTTGAAAGAGTTAGAACTGAAAGACTGGGTTTAAAAGTGCTTGGAAAATCTCTTTTCTAGGGAATACTGGACAAGCCATGTCAGATTTGATCCATGATTCCAAACTTCCCGCAGATAAAAAACACACCCTTGTGCTTCTCATACAAACGATGTTAAACGATGTGAACAAACAAATCACTCATTTAGGAATCAATAACTATATGAAACTCCAGGATGAAATTGCAAAGATTCTTGTTCCAGTCATCGAAGATAAAATGGAATGACGAATCAATCATTTGAACAGACTGGCGAGATTTTCCCCATAACTTCGAGTCTGTTCTTAAGAAATACCATCCATTCGGGTGGTTTCGTTTTTTCTTTGGTGTGACAAAAAGAAAGATTTTCATTTTCTGTCTGAACCCAAATCCATAAGTTCTTTCCCTTCCAAAAATCCGTCTGACCTAAAATTGTAGAATTTGAATCTAAAACAAATTTTTCTTTTGGATGAGACCCATCCCAAAGAGAGAGTGACAAAATCTTTTCTCCACTTGAAAGACTTACCTTAGTTCCTAAAAAATAGTTTTGTAAATACAAGTGTAGACTTGATCCATTACTTTCCTCCCAAATGGGATCTGTTCCATAAAACGAAAATTCGAACCGTTCGCCGACTTTGGACCTAATCACGCCAGAGAGTCCCAAGGTCTGGCGATAGGCGCTAGAGAGAGCATTTGAGTTGGTATCAAAAAAACCTTCACTATTGAATAAAACGTTGGTTTGGAAAAGTGAATTCTGAAAGCGCTCGAGGGAATACATACGGAGCTGGTTTTCTGTATTTGTACTCGATCCTCCTGAACTCACAGAGGAATTTGTTATAGGAAGGGCAACCCACAAAATTCGTTTCCATTCGCTAAGAAATTCTTCCGTGATGGAGGGATGGTTCATTTTAACAAAGACTTCTTTGTTTTTATCTCTTGCTGAGACAGAATAATTGTAAGAACCCGTATAAACAAATTGATCATCAACTAACATCGTTTTGTGATGTAACAATCCTCCCAAATAACGATCATTTTTATAGACAAAATCTACATTTCCATCTTCCCAAATTTGGGATGGAAATTCTAGATGTTGACTGAGATAAATTCCTTCTGGATTAGAACTCATAGGTCCGTTATAAATTCCTTCGACCCGGACTCCCCTTCTACTTGCCTCGAGTAGTTTTAAACTGAACACAGGATCGTAATGAGAGTAGATTAAATATTTTATTGAATGTTTGGCAGAGTCCACAGCATCCAGCAATTGTTGCTGAACTTCAAGACCTGCCTCCGGGGAAACCCAATACTGCAAGGAACCTATATGAAAGTATCCTCGAGGATTTCTACCTTCAAGAGTAGAAATGATACCTTCTGCCTCTCCATAAGAAATGCTCTGTGTCCAGAAGACATTGTGATCTGTATAGAGACCGTGAGTGGTGTAATTTCCGGTCCCTGTAAAAAAACGAATCCCGTCAAAGATCCAAATCTTTGTGTGATGAATTCCTGATCCAGACCATCTCTGTATTTCAAGACCAAGTGACTCCAATTCACTATAATCTTCTTCCTTATCACCAAACAACTGGATCTGGACTCCCATCCGTTTTTTTATATAAAGTTCGGTAAGGATTTCATAATCATCTATCGAATACAAATAAGCCCGAATGGAAATTTTTGCTTTTCGAATCTCTGAAAGTAAGGCCTCCTTTACCATTCTCTTTTTCTCTTCCGCTACCTCCCTGCCTGGATAGGAAAAGTATAACTCTGAAATAGGAGAAGTAGAAACCAGAAGCCAAGAAAGGTCAGTTTTCTGTTTTGGCTTCTGACAAAACAGAACCAATATAGAAGAAAACAAAGAAAGAGTCCTTAGATAATTCTTCATATCTCTAATCTCCCAAATATATATCCAAAGTTTGATTTGATGGGGATGGATTCAGGTAGAAATAATTGAGAGAATCCAATTCCAAGTTCAAAAGAAGAATCTTCTTTTAAGGAGAGTTCCAATAGTCCCTCTCCTATAGAAAAAACTTCGAAATCTCTTTTTTGAAAACTAATCCTTCCATCAGAGGCACCACCCAACCTGTAAGGTAGAAAGTAGGAACCTACCATCTTTGCAACGAACTGATGGTAGGTGAATTGTAGGACAAGTTCACTTAAATAGCCGAAACATCTTCCATTTCTAAAGGCAAAGTTTTTTTCATATCCAGACTCGGTCACTGCTGCAGAGGGAAAGATCTGAAAGATTTGCGAAATGTATGGGGTTTGGCCTGGATGGGCTCCTAAGGAAATGTAACCCTCTTTGATGATTTGGTTTTTTGAATTTCTTTCTTCTCTGTCAGAAAGGAAGTGCGAACTACGAAGCAAAAAATCGCCAAACTTAAATTCGGCTCCCCATTGGATTGCCTCACCCGAAATCGGAATCGAACCAGGTGTGGTTGCAATCTTGGAACTTGTGCGATCGTTTCCCTTAGCCCAGAGAAAATCAAATTGTACTTCAAATAAGTCAGCATCGAATCCTAGGCCCAAATTACCATTGACCAAAGAATCTCCATCGGCTCCGGAATTCTTAGTCTCCCTGGGACTGTCTTTGACATGCCGTCCCCAAGTTCCCAGTTCTATGTATTGCACGCCCATACGAAGAGATAGATAGTCTCCATACACTATCCCAATGGAATGTCTACGATGGTGGCTAAGTCTGGTTTCGTTTGGTTCTGATTCTGCAGGGAAAAAAGTTTTTCCCTTTTGTGAATGCGGTAGTAAGGAATGGAACCTATCCTTATTGAATAATAAAGCTCCCGAATACTGGTCCCAAAGAAAAAACTGTAGGGTTAAGTTAGGCTGAGGTAGGAATTCTAAAAAAAGACCTTCACCCCCATCATAACTAGTCTGAAAACTCATAGGTCGAAACTTATGCTCTCGACGACCTACACCAAAAAGGAACTTCGATGTCTCATACCCTATATAATTATTTTTTCCGAAATAAAAGGGTTTTAGCCCTGTTTCTTTCCCAGTCGTTAGTTGGATGTCGATATCCCAAACGATTCGATCTCTCCGACTTTTGTCCTTAAGACCAACTAACATAGATTTGTCTGAAGTTCTATTAAGATAAGAAACGTTCTGGAAATCAGAACCCATCTGGTCCATTTGTAAATCCCAACCAGGAGTTTGATTTTTTTTAACACTTGTTTCTTTTAAAAACAATTCATATCCCAAAATCCCAACTTCGATTCCCACTCCATATCCGGGACTAGTATAGAATAACAAAGATATTACGATAATAGTGCGGACCAGAAAACGATTCAAAATTCCTCACGAAAAATTTCAAAATCGTCAGGTGAGATTCCAACGGCTCCAGATTTCAGCCAAAGGAACTCCCCCGTTACTACAGGGATACGAAAAGGAGAATGGCTTTCCTTGTGCCCAAAGGAGGAGATGAGTTTGGAGGTCTGCCCCAGTTTCTTTCGGACTTGGACGAATTCCCCTGAGGAAATTCCGTTTCCAATGGTTTGGGTTGACTTGACTGTAAGTAGTAAATCCGACTCCGAGTGAAAGATCGGAAAATACCAATCCTTACCGTCAGGATCGACAATCCAGGCACAATGACCCGGGTTTAGTATTGTTGAACTATATTCGAAGGTCTGCCCACCGAGGCCCACCGGTGATGAATTGGTAAACCGAGTTTGGTAAGACACAAGTTCGTCGGTGCTCATCTCGTCTTCCACCAAATACAAACTTAAATCTTCGGCACTTTCCGATCGATTGCAGAGATAGATCCATTCGTTTTGAGATTCCTTTGGATTGGGATAGATGGCTTCTAATTGGACAGGCCCTTTACGTTCCAAAAAACTTTTTGGTTGGATGAGGGAAGGATCTGAAAAATAAGAATAGAGTTGTTCTTCAGGAAAAAAAGGAAGAGGAGATCCAAAACTCAGAGTATAGGTATTCCCTCCTGAAGTTTGTATAACCAGTGGTATGTTAGCACTACCATTTCCAAGCCTTACTTCTGTTTGGTTTCCTAAAGGAAGATTGGTGAGATAAGTGAATGCGGGTGTCAATCGCTCTATTTCCAAACTGCGGTGTTTACTCGTCCCAGGACTCCGAAAGTCAGAGTTACACTGGTTCGATGGAAATAGGGAACGAGAAAACACAAAAGGATTAGGTTCTGGATGGAGGGAACGAGTTCCCCCTAAAGTTCGTTCCTTTATGATTCTTGGATCCCAGGAAAAAAGGACTGACCCTCCACTTTCTCTTCCCTGGTATCGAAGAGAACTAAAACTATCCGAAAAGAATCCTTCTGGCAATTGGTAGAAATTCTCTCCATTACAGAGGGAAGGAAAAGTTGCCAAAGTTTGAAATTGAATCCCGTTCGGTTTCCAGAACAAATACCGATTTCCATTTTCTCTTTCAAAAGAAACAAGTCCCTCCTCAGGACCCACAAATCCAAAGTCCAAAAAGGGAGATTGGTTGGGGTTGTATTCCAAAAAATCCAATGGTAGACTTTCCACCAAATCATTGTTTACTGACCCTGGACTGATTTGAAATCCATATTGTAAAAAATTGGATGAAGCTTCCTTTCTGCCATGTGGGTGTTCTCCCTGAGAACCAACCACAATCGAAAATCGATTTTGATCTTTCAAACGAAGTAAATGGTGAAGAGGGGGAACCGACTGAAATTCTTTTCTATTTTTCCCTTTTCGCTCTTCCCAAATAAAATTCGGAATTTGGAATACTACTTTAGGGATGGAGAAAGGTTTTTCTTTCTCTAAGAGGTCCCAACCTAACCAAAGTTTTCTTGTAATTAGAAATGTGGCTCCCTTTGGCAAATTCCACTCAGTAGCTGACAGGGGATAGACTCTATCTTCAAAAATCCAATCGAGGGCGGAACCATCGCAATTGTCTCCGGTATTTTGAAATTCAAAGTAGGCAGGGATTGGCATCCCAGAATCAAAGTGGTTCCCTGGATAGAATTCTGTGATTTGAATTTGGTCAGGTTGGCAGCCAAGGGGACTACCTTCTTTTACCTCTCTTTCCATCTGGTTCGGTAGGCCAGGATTGCCACAAAACAAATCTTTAGAATTCCAATATTGGAATTGGTCCCGGCAAGAGATAGGCTTTGATTGGTTGGAAAAAAACTCATTTCCTTGACGAAAGAAAAATTCCGAATCATGATACTCCGAATTTCCCCACCGAACGATCGTTTGTGTTCCTAAATCTGCGAGGAATTCTTTAGGAATGAGAATACCACTAAATCCAGGATCATCCGAAAGCAGGACAATCCCTCCTGGCAATAGTAACTTGGTTCGTTTAGAGAAAAGATCCGAATGGTATGACTTTATTGTTCCTTCCTTTTCCCATTCTAAAGAATGGGTACTCGGACAAATCACGGAATCTTTTGGATTCTCCCACTCTATAAATCTTTGATAAGAAGACTCTGAGTGCCGAAATAGCTCGGATACCACAGGTTCTGTTTGTTCACACTCGGATAACCACTCTTCATTTTGTGTTTCGATTTTCTCGGCGATTTCAATTAAATCAGGACAAGGAAATTCCAAAGAAATTAAAGTTCGTTTGTTTAGGGAAGCCGAAAGTCTCTTTGTGGGAAAAACAACTTCACAAAGTTCCGTTGTTCTTTGCAAAAACAAAGGATGTGGAATGGCAAACGTCTGATAGGTGACAAGACCATTAGACCAAATTTGGGAATCCCATTCTAAGAGGACACCTACCTTGTCAGATTCTTTTTTCCACTTCCCATATTCAGTGAGCGAAGCAGCCCAACCCTTTCCTTTTAAATTCCAAGAAGGGTATTCGCTTGAATCTGCATCCAACAAAGAAAAACCCTGCTTCCATTTGTTTAAGACGGCTTCGTCCGTTTTCCAACAGATTTTAAATTTACCACCTAACTCAAGTCTGTATAAAGAAATCGGAAGGGAATGGAGACAAAAAATACCAGAATCAAAACTAGTAAAACTAGTATTCTCAGTTAAGTCACGAGCCTCTTCCAAACTTCCATATTGGAATTCAAGTTTTGGTGTTTCTGTAAAACCATCACCAAACAATAAGAAGGGAGCTTTATCTTTGTTTTGGCAGGAACCAAGGAAAAATAAAAGAAAGACAAGGGTTTGTTTTCGCATCTCCCACCTCAATGTCTTTGGGTGGCTGATACAAATTTATGGTTCTATTTTTTTAAGTTTTTGGATGCCTGAATAAATTTTTTCAGCAAGCACAGGCCCAATTCCTGATACTTCCATTAACTCTTCTTTCGTCGCATCGGTTACCTTTTTTTTGGATTGAAAATACGATAAAATACTTTTTCGTCTACTAGCTCCAATATCTTCCATATCATCTAAGATAGATTTTAGGGCCTTTTTCTTTCTTTGAACTCGTTGGAAGGTAACACCAAACCGGTGGGCCTCATCTCGTAAATTGCGAAGGAGGCGCATCATAGGAGAATGAATATCAAAACTATAAGGATGTTTTTCCCCGGGAAAATAAATTTCCTCTCTTTTTTTGGCAAGTCCCACCATAGGAATATGACCCAGTTCCAAAGCATTAGCAGCTTCTGCGGCTCGTGATAATTGAGTCAGTCCCCCATCAATCACAATCAGATCGGGAAGAGGTTCTTCTTCGTTCACCAAATGACTAAGCCTTCTTGCAATTACTTCATGGATCATACCAGGATCATTGATCCCCTCATACCCACGCATTTTATAATGCCTATAACCCGCCTTATACGGTTTACCATCCACAAACATTACACCACTGGCAACGGGAGAGGATCCTTGAAAATGTGAGATGTCATAACATTCGATGGTTCTCGGCAATACGGGCAAATTCAGTTTTTCTTGGAGTTCCTTCATCGCTACGGATTGGTCTCGCAATTTCGTGGCTAGGATTCTTTCGGTTAAACTTAAATCCGCATTCTTCTCCGCCAATCGAAGGAGAGATTTCTTGGGTCCCATTTCTGGAAATTTTAATTTAATGGAAGTTCCAAATTTTTCTGTGATAGCTTCCAAAAAGACATCATAATTGCCTTTGGCCGAAGGAGGTAAAAAAACAATACTCGGAAGGAGAGTGGCATTCAAATAATAGTCCCTAAGAAAAGAGGTGAAAACTTCTTCATCCTCCGAAAAGGAAAGTCCTGTTAGTGGGAAAGATTTTTTGCCTTCCAATCTCCCTCCTCTTACTTCCAAGATGATCATTTGTCCCTCATCCTCACGTTTACTGATCCCGAGGATATCTTCATCCCCACCATCCATACTAACAACAGTTTGTTTTTCACGAACTTGAATAATTTTATCGATTCTAGTTTTTAAAAAACCTGCCCTTTCATATTCCATTTTTTCTGAGGCCTTTACCATCGCTGATTTCAAACCAGAAACCAATCGCTCTTTTTTTCCTTCGAGAAAACTTACGATTTCATCCACTAACTCTGAATAGGCTTCTTTTGTGACATTTCCCTGACAAGGGCCAAGGCAACGGCCCATATGGAAGTTGAGGCAAGGCCTTTGTGGTTTTGCTAGAGGCAGTTTGAGTTTTGTTTTACGAATTGGAAAGATTCTATGTATCAATTCCATAGTATCGCGAGCCGCTTTGACATCGGTAAAGGGGCCGAAGTAGCGATCTCCATTGTCTTTGACCTTTCTTGTCAAAAATACCATGGGAAAATCTTCGCTAGTGGAAACACAGAGAAAGGGATATTTTTTGTCGTCCTTTAACCTAACGTTGAACTTAGGATTGTATTTTTTGATGAGTGTGGCTTCGAGGAGTAAGGCTTCCTTTTCTGTAATGGTGGCAATCCAATCCAGGTCGAACAATTCGACATAGAGGGCTCGCGTTTTCCGATCCTTTTGGTTGGGATTCAGATAGGACCTGACTCGTGACTGCAATTTCAGAGCCTTCCCTACATAGATAACTTCCCCAATTTCATTTTTCCAAAGATAACAACCGGGAAGACTTCCTAAGTTTTTAATCTTTTCCTGGATCGTTTTTAGAACAAGTGAGTCTTTCATATTGGCTTTCAGTGGGAATTTTACGTTTACAATTCTTAGACGATCTGTATCCCTAGGGTATGGATATGCGTAAAATGATCAAATTCATAATTTTTGGTCTAGAAGGTTTTAATTACGGAATCGGTGTCCCCACTCTCCTTGGCTATATTTACTTTTTCACCGAATGGTCGGGAGAAGAATTTCAAACTATTCTAATTTCCACTTCTATTGCAGTTTTTTTTATAATCGGGTTTTGTATCACTTTTTATTGGATTCGATTTGCACCGGTCTCTCGGATTGGAAGACCGGAAGTCACAAAACGAGATCATAAACTGGCCTATTTCTGGTTGGATCATTTAGAAAAAGTTGCCATCATCGATATGATCATTCGCTATGCCATTGGTTTTTTGTTTGTGATCGGAGCCCTTCTCTTCTACTTAAAGTCCAAAAACTTTGTCCTCATGAGTGAAATGGCAATCGGTCTTTTTCTTACCCTTGCCTTTACCGTTATCTTCCAATCCATCTTTATCAATTATGTAGAAAACAAATTCAATATTAAAGGAATCTTGCTTTCTATCAGAAGCGACCATACCAAACGAATCAATACAAGAAACCTCGCTAGAGATTTGGGATTTCAAACTGTATTAGCTTTTTTTGCAGCTATCCTAGTTTTGTTTATTGTCAACTACCGACTCAATTTCAAACAAGAGTTGGATTTAGTTCATTCCAGTATGGAACAAGCAGCAATGGATTCAGAGACACTCATGCGAGTGACACTGGTTGACTTTCGAGATAGGCTCACTCTTTCTATCTTTGCAGAAAATAAACTAAAAGACCAAATTGTAAAAAAAGACCTGCAAGGAATCCGTTCGGTTCTAAACGAAATCCAACTAAAAAGTACAAATCATGCAGTGGAAGCTCTCTTCTACTACAAACCAGAAGAAGGAATTTTTGTTTCCACAAATGAATACGACCGTTCTCACACAGGATCCATATTTTTTATAGAAGATGTGGGGCTCGCAAAACAGGGTCCACTTCGACATACAAGCATTCGTTCTCGTATCTCTGGAGACATTGTATCACCGTACACACTACCCGTGTATCAAAATGATCAATTTTTAGGTTATGTTGGTGGATTTTTAAATATTGGCAAACTTTCTAGTTTTATATTAGGAAATATTAAAATAGGAACATCTGGGAAAGTTGGTTTTTTTGATGGAGATGGAACCATTGTCTATTATACAAATAAAAAAGAAATTGGAAGTAACGCAAAAGCAAAGTTAGTTTTTGATACTCCCTTCCAGAAAACAGAAGCACTCGGTTTTGCCGATTCAACTGAAGATGGAACCTTAAAAAGAATTTTTTATGTCAAAAACCCTGAGTTCAATTATATTATCTATTGTATTTTTGAAAATGCAGAGTTATATGAAAAAACACTTACCAGTTTATTCACCACACTGGGAATCTCCATTGTTGTTGTTTTACTCATTGGAATCATAACAGTTCTTGTGATTGAGTCCAAACTAAAGCCATTAGAACGAATCAAAGTTAGAATCTCAGAAATGGTAAAGGGAAACTTACAATCCGATTTTTACGACTCTAGCCGAGATGAAATTGGAAGTATGGCAAATGCCATGTTTGATTTCCAAACCAAGTTACGGCAAATTGTCAACCAAACACAAACTGTTTCGAATGAACTCACAAACACAAGTTCTGATATTTACGAATCTATGTTATCCCTTTCCGATGCCGCACAAAACCAGGCAGCAAGCAGTGAAGAAATTTCTGCTTCTGTCGAGGAAATTACTGCAGGGATAGAAAGTGTGGCCCAAAGAACAGAGACTCAATCCTTTACCCTGGCTTCACTGATGAAAAAAATGACAGAGCTCAATGGGGCCGTTTCCGAAATTGACAAAAAATTTCAAATCGCTGACGTGAGAGTGGAAGAAATCACAAAGGACGCTAAGTTAGGTGAGAAGTCCCTAGGAGAGATGAAACTTTCCATGGATAAAATCTACCAATCTTCCTCAGAGATGACCAATGTTGTAGAAATCATTCACAATATCTCCGAACAAATCAATTTACTCGCACTCAATGCCGCCATCGAAGCCGCAAGAGCTGGGGCTAGTGGAAGAGGATTTGCTGTGGTTGCCGACGAAATTTCCAAACTCGCCGATAAAACAGCAAAGTCCATTGATGATATTGAAGAACTCATCAAACAGAACGAAGGTGAGATCCAACAAGGTCAGGAGAAAATTGAAAAGTCCATCGTAATTTTAAGCGAGACCATTTCTGGCGTTAACTCCATCAACCAAATGACAAAAGAGATTCGTTCGGTAGTCAGAAAACAAATTGAAACCAACGATGAAGTCAACGAAGGTGTCACTCAAATTCGTGAACTCTCCGAGATGATTAAGGAAGCCACCGACGAACAAAAAATGGCGATGTTAGAAATTTCTAGGTCCATGGCAGAGATCAACAACCATGCACAAACCACTGCCATGTCAAGTGAAGGAACCAAATCCAGTTCTCAAACCATGAATCAATTATCCGAAAGTCTACGAAGAGAGATAAACTATTTCCATGTCTAAATCGAAAAACAAAGTACCATTCAAAACTAGGTTATATGCATTTCTCATCCCCCTAGTTGTAGGACTTATCTCTGCTATTTTAGTCAAATACTACGTCATCACTCCTGTTCACGTTGTGAACCAGTTTATGGAACCCACCTTAAAAAATGGATCCACAGCCTACTTCAATCGTATGTTTCGATCCAAACAGTTGGGAATTGGTGATGTTGTTTTGGTTCGTTCTCCTCTCGATCCCAAGTCGGTTTTCATTGCAAGGATTGTAGGTAAACCAGGAGACACGATCTATGTGCAAAAGCGAATGGTCTTTCGAAATGATACCCTTCTTGATCCCACAAGTTTTCCTGAATCTGCTTCGAATGACATTCCCATGATCCCTCCCGGTAAAACAGAATCCGATGACATGCCAAAACTGACAGTTCCAGAAAAATCGTTTTTTTTGCTGGCTGATAACAGAGAACTGGGAGTGGATTCTAGAACTTTAGGCGTAGTGCAAGAAAGCCATGTAATTGCCACCTTATGGTAAAGAGGAGCGTAGAAGAGTGGGTTCGGTTTTTTGAATCCACTTTACTACTGATTGGAACGGCCCTTTTCCTCTCAGGAATCTTTTTCCTAGTAGCCTTCAATTGGAACCATTTGGACAGATTCACCAAACTCGGACTAGTTGGGTCGCTCAACCTCATCGCCTATCTTTTCACCATTTTATTCCGGAAAAAATCACTCTATTTCGAAATTGGTCTTACCCTTATTTTTTTTCTCACTGGTTCGG
The DNA here is from genome assembly GCF_000332515.2 of Leptospira wolbachii serovar Codice str. CDC. NCBI lineage: Bacteria > Pseudomonadati > Spirochaetota > Leptospiria > Leptospirales > Leptospiraceae > Leptospira > Leptospira wolbachii. The sequence continues at coordinate 82,938 of NZ_AOGZ02000008.1, read as the reverse complement.
CACTCCTTGTTTTTGGTCAAATTTACCAAACAGGGGCCGATGTTTATGATCTTTTTTTCGGTTGGTCGGCACTCACACTTCTCTTAATTCCAGTTTCGCGATCGGGTGTAGTGACAGGTCTATGGATGATCCTTTGTGCTGTTACTGTCTATTTGTATTCCGAGCAAGTAGAGGGAAATGGATCTCATGTTTTATATAGTATCACCTCACTTCTCTTTGGTGTGACAATGATCTGTTTTGATTGGTTCCAAACCGATCGGTTTTCTCCAAAAACAAAATCGTTTCTTTCGGGACTCGGACTTACCATTGCCCTTTCCTTCCTTCATTCTGCGGTTTTGAGTCTAATGTGGGTATCAGAAGAAAACGGATCTTCCCTAAATAATGAATTCTACCAAATCCTTGTTCCGCTTATTTTTTACGGTTTTTATTATTATTACTACAGATGGGTTCGGTTCCGACTCTTAAACCTAACACTTATTTTACTCTTTGGACTCGGACAAATCTTTCTAAAAATAATGGAACTTTTTCAAATTTGGAGCTATAGTTCGGGTGTAAGTTTTTTACTTTTTGCCCTTTTGATCACAGGTTATACCGTTTGGGCGGTTTCGCACCTCCAAAGCCTACGAAAGTCACAACCTACTGAAGAAGGCAAAACATGATATCTCCTTGGTACATTGAACTTTTAAGTTTTTTTGGATCCCTTCTCGCTGGAGGATTTTTTCTACTTTGTTTGGTTGTCCTTGGCCTTCTAAACAACGAACATGTAAATCTTTTTTTAGGTTTCACTGTCATGATCCTAGTCTCTATCCTTTCCTTTTTCTCCAAAGATGGTAAAAAACGGAGTTTAGGACCTGTGATTTTTTCTTTTTTAAACCAAGGTTTTGTTTTGTTTCTCTTTGGTGTGAATCAAGTTTTTAAACCAGAAGATACTTCTCTTCTTTGGACTATCATCTGTTTTCAGTTAGGTTTCTTTTTTCTAGTATCCAGCCCCATCCAAAGGTTTTTATCCCCCATTTTGGTTTTTGTGTTTTCAGGAGTATTGCTTTATGAATACAAAATTCTATTTTTTATCCCTTTATTAACAACAGTTTGTTTGTTTTTATTATACTTTTACACATATCCTAAAAATATAAAAGAAAACTTCGAAAGCCTACCTTACTCTCTGAGTATCTCTCTACTTTGTTTGGCTGGTTTTTCTTTTTTTCCAGAATTAAAACAAAGTCCGCAAATTTCAGAGTTTCAATCCTTGGTTTTCTATTTTACAGGATGCCTTTTATTTTACAAAGAACTTAGCTCTAAAACCAATCTCCTGACAGTGGGATGCGTAATTCTTTTTTATGGTCTTATTTTTTTCCCAACACTCGGAACTCCCGGAATCATTGCTTCTTTTTTTCTCATCCTCATTGGGTTTGTGAGAGGATACAATTTCCTTTCCTACTTGGCCTGGTTTTCTCTTCTTCTATTTTATTTTGCGTTCTATTATGACCTAGAGACAACCCTTTTTGAAAAATCCAAAATGATGTTAGGATCCTCACTTCTGTTTTTCTTTGCTTATTTTTGTTTACGTTTCTCCCCCATGGGTAAAAAAAGATGAAAGAGAAAATAACCGTCCTTCTCACAATCAACTTACTTTTGTTATTTGGCTTTCTCACTCAGGCTGTCATAAAAAAAGAAACAATCCGTAACAATGGCCGATTGGTTTTCCTGCCTCTTCTCCCCAAAGACCCAAGGTCCTTATTCCAAGGCGACTATATGATTCTAAATTATGACTGGAGTCTTTTGGAAAGAGAAGAAAATGCAAAAGCACCAAACAGAGGATGTTTAGTTTTCCAGATCCAAGAAGATGTGTTAATGCCCGTTCGGTTACAATCTTCTTTTACTGACCTAAAAGTTTCCGAATTTTGTTTGCAATACTACCGAAGTGATTATGACCTAAAAATAGGTGCTGAGTCCTATTTTTTCCAAGAGGGGGACGGGGATCTTTATAGCGAAGCCAAATATGCGGGAATCCGTTTTCGGGAAGGTAATACCGACGGAGACAAATTACTGATAGGGTTATATGACCAAAACAAACAACGATTAGGTAGTAAGGACCAAAGGTAAACCCCGAAAAAAATTGGATCCACTGCCTTCCTCGGAACGGACTGCCAAACAGAAGGAACTAAACCTAAACTTTTGATTCACCCCTTGCCCGTCAGGGCTCTCATCCGCAAGTCCATCCTTGGTCATAGAGAATCAATAGGCCGGATACTATTGGCAATTATAGGCAGGCGAGTGAGAAAATCTCAATTTCTTAAGGCTTCTACGCACCTTTAGGTCTTAAAATGAGTGACAGAGACCCCGAATTCGAAATTCTGTAATTAAAAAATCGTTTCATCTCTAGATACGAGCCTTTTAGGAGAAACTCATGGTAAAAATCGCAATCAATGGTTTTGGTCGCATCGGACGACTGGTGCTTCGTTCAGGAATCAAAGATCCCAATTTAGAATTCGTTGCAATCAACGATCTTGTTACACCGGACAACCTTTCTTATTTATTTAAATATGACTCTACTCATGGTCGATTCGACGGTGAAGTATCTCACACAGACAACGAAATCATTATCGATGGCAAAAAAGTAAAAACCTTCTCAGAAAGAGACCCAGAAAAACTCCCGTGGAAAGAACTCGGAGTGGACTTTGTGATTGAATCTACTGGTCTTTTTACGGACCGAGTGGGTGCCGAAAAACACATCAAAGCAGGTGCCAAAAAAGTGGTGATCTCTGCTCCCGCAAAAGACAAAGACATCCCTACTTTTGTTATGGGTGTGAACCATGAAAAATATGATTCTGCAAAAGACAATGTAGTATCCAATGCCTCTTGTACAACAAACTGCCTGGCTCCGATCACAAAAGTGGTTCTTGACAACTTTGGAATTGTAGAAGGCCTTATGACTACCATCCACGCGATGACCGCAACCCAACCTACTGTGGACGGACCTTCTAAAAAAGACTTCCGTGGTGGCCGTGGTGCGGCACAAAACATCATCCCAGCATCCACTGGGGCTGCAAAAGCTGTAGGACTTTGTATTCCAGAAGTGAACGGAAAACTCACAGGTATGAGTTTCCGAGTTCCCACTCCAGACGTATCCGTTGTGGACTTAACGGTTCGCACAGAAAAACCAACATCACTCGCAGAAATCAAAAAGAAAATGAAAGAAGCGAGCGAAGGTTCCATGAAAGGAATCCTTGGTTACACAGAAGATATGGTGGTTTCTAACGACTTCCTCGGAGACATTCGTTCTTCTATCTTTGATGCCGATGCTTGTATCGAACTAAGCTCCACTTTTTTCAAACTCGTATCTTGGTATGACAATGAAATGGGCTACTCAAACCGAGTGCTCGACCTCGTTCGTTACATGGCAAAAAAAGGCTAAGATGAAATTACCTCTTCTAGAAGAACAAAATCTAAAAGGAAAACGAGTCTTTGTTCGTGTGGACTTCAATGTCCCTGTCGAAAATGGCAAAGCCACGGACAAAACTCGGATTGAAAAAACCCTTCCCACTTTGGAGTTACTGATTTCCAAAGGGGCAAAGATCATTCTTGGAAGTCACTTAGGTCGCCCCAAAGGCGGCCCTGAGGCCAAATATTCCATGAAACCGGTGTTTGATGTTCTCGCTACACTCGTCAAAACCAAAGTCAGTTTCTCTGAATCTGTGATTGGACCTGACGTGGTGAAGATGACGAACGCACTCGGTGAAGGAGAAATCCTACTTTTAGAAAATCTTCGTTTCCATAAAGAAGAAGAGGAGAATGCGGCCGGTTTCTGCAAAGAACTGGCCAAATTAGCGGATGTCTATGTGAACGATGCCTTCGGGACAGCTCACCGTGCCCATGCCTCCACAGAAGGTGTGGCACACATACTGCCCGCTTTTGCGGGACTTCTGATGCGTAAAGAAATCGAAGTTTTGAGTAGCCTCCTTGCTCGCCCCGAACGCCCTTTTGTGGCGATTGTTGGCGGCTCCAAAGTCAGTTCTAAATTTGCTATTTTAAAAAACCTTCTCGAGAAGGTAGACCACCTGCTCATTGGCGGGGGAATGGCCTATACCTTTCTCAAATCCAGAGCCGTTCCCGTGGGAAAATCCCTTGTGGAACCGGACTTTGAATCCCAAGCATTCCAACTCATCGACAGAGCGGGAGTCCAAGGAGTCGACCTCCAAATCCCGATCGACCATGTCATTGCGGATGCTTTTGATCCTAACGCTAAAACGAAATCCGTAGACAAAATGGGAATTTTGGATGGTTGGATGGGAATGGACATTGGGCCTAAAACCATCGACAATTATGTAAAGGCAATCAAAGAAGCCAAAACTATTCTCTGGAACGGGCCTATGGGTGTGTTTGAGATGGATAAATTCTCCAAAGGAACCATCGAAATTGCCAAAGCCATCAGTAAATCCAAGGCCAAAACGGTTGTGGGTGGTGGGGATTCCATTGCCGCTGTGAACAAAGCGGGTGTGGCAGACAAAATCACTCATATTTCCACTGGTGGTGGTGCTTCCTTAGAATTTTTAGAAGGACGAACACTACCTGGTGTACAATGTTTACTCCCTAAGGAAGAAAAATAAGATGAGAAAGAAGATCATTGCTGGAAATTGGAAGATGAATTTGACATTGGCGGAAGCAGTTACCATCACCAAAGGTTTGGTTTCTGCGAGTGACTCATCGACTCATGAAGTGATGGTTTTCCCAAGTGCTCTACACTTGGAGACTGTTGCGGGAATTGCCGAAGGATCCAAACTCATCGTGGGGGCACAAAATGCTTACCAATCGGGACTCACTGCGATGACGGGAGAGATCTCACCTACACAACTGGCGGAGCTTGGGATTACCACCGTTCTTGTGGGTCACTCCGAAAGACGACAATTCCTTGGAGAAACTTCCGAGTTTGATAATGCGAAGATTTCCTACTTTTTAAAAGCGGGCCTCCGAGTGGTGTACTGCGTGGGGGAAACCTGGGCAGAAAGAGAAAAAGGAAACACCTTTACTGTGTTAGAAGACCAAATTAAAAAAGGACTCAAAGACATTACAAGCGACCTATTCGCAAATCTTGTGATTGCTTATGAACCCGTTTGGGCTATTGGAACAGGAAAAGTAGCAACTCCCGTGGAAGCAGAAGAAGCACATGCCTTTATCCGTAAGGAAATCGGTAATTTATTTGTAGGTGCCAGTTCGATCGCTGAGAAAATTCAAATTCTCTATGGTGGTTCGGTAAAACCGGACAATATCAAAGATCTACTCACCAAACCAAACATAGACGGTGGCCTCGTAGGGGGAGCTAGTCAAAAATTAGATTCATTTTTAGGACTTTTGAAATAAGGAAACACTATGGGATTTTTTGCAGGAACCATCCTCACACTTTTTATTCTACTTTCACTCTTTCTTATCCTTCTCGTCATGATCCAAACTGGAAAAGGCGGAAGTGCTGGAATGTTAGGTGGATCCACCGCGAGCCAATCAGTATTTGGAGCATCTACTGCTGACGTGATGACAAAAACCACTAGAGTGGCAGCGATTCTTTTCATCGTCCTCTCTTTGGCACTTTCTTTTGTATTCGCTAAAAAAGACGAAGTTTTAGTTCCCGATCTAGAACCAAGTTTAGAAGCTCCGGTAGAAACTGATGGAACACCTTCCGAAGTACCGGCTCCTACTACTCCTTAGTTTTTTCTCGCTAAATCTTAGTCTTTTTGCAGAGACTGAGATTTCCGAAAAAGAAAGTAGATTAGATAAGGAAATCCTTAGCCTTTACCGAGAGATCGCTAAAGCCAGGGATCTTCTTACCTACGAACATCTCACTTCCTTACCCGCAAACACTACAATCAGTTTTATTGGAACCTATCCCAATAGGACGGGCATTCGCATTCGTAAATACAAAGTAGATCCAGACCCACAAAATAAAAACCGAATCAAACATTCTGAAGAAAAATCCATCCTCCTAGAATTCAATGGATCGGTTCTTTCTAAGGTGGAAGTTTTAGTGGTCACTGAAGATACAGAAATCGAACAAAAAACAAAAACTAAAATCTCGGATACGTCCCCTTTGGATACATCACTAAATGATATGGTGATTAGTTTTTCAGGCCTTGATGGATCAGATAGTTTTCCACTCTCTTCTCTTCGTAATGATGAAATCAAAGGAGAACGTAATGATTTCAAAAAGGATTTTTATATTAAATTCCTTTTAGACTTTCATAGCCAACTGGCATCTATCTCCGCCTTACAAAAAACAGGTGGGAATAAAAATCAAAAGTCCATGTTCAAACAATTGAACCAATCTTTGGGATACTAATTTTGTCAGGGAACTCGCAAAGTAATGATTCTGCCTCTGTTGAAAAAGTGGCAGAAAAAGCCCGAGAACTGGAAGCCATTTATGATGTGGTTCAAGACCCGCTGGTTCTCATTGACTCCGATTTTAATATCCAGAGAGCTAACCTTGCAACTATCCTCTTTGCCAAAAACAATAAATACGATGAACTTCTAGATCGTAAATGTTACGAAGTGCTTTACCAGCGCAGCGACATCTGTCCTTACTGCCCCAAAATTAACGTCAAACCCAAGGACAAAAACCAAACCTACTCCACTCCGATCACAAGAGAGATCTTTTTTCGCTCCGAAGATAAAAAACAAACACTCCTACTCGAATTTTATCCCTACCCTAAACAAGAAGATCTATTCTGGATGGTGGAAAAAATCTCGGATGTTACCAAACAAAGAGACAAAGAAGAAGAATCCTTTCGGATGCGTAACCTTGCCTCGCTTGGAATCTTAATTTCCGGGATTGCCCACGAATTAAATAACCCCTTAACGGGGATTAGTTTAACATTACAAAACCTGAAGGCTAATTGGCAAAACCAACCTCCAGAACAAATTGAAAAACGGTTGGATATGATTAAAAATGATATTTCTAGAGCTGCCATCATCGTATCGGATATCATTTCTTTTGCAAAAACAGATAAAGTCAAAGTAACTCTTGGTGATATTGTTGAAACCATCAACCGTGCCAAAGATACAGTGATTCGTCTTTATCCCCACTTGAGTAAAAACATTGTTTGGCGAATCTCCTGTGACTATGAATACCAATTCCCTTTTCATCCAGGAAAGATGGAACGTTTGTTTATGAACTTATTTCGCAACTCACTACAGGCATTTGATTATAGACCGGGCGAAATCTCTATAGAACTACGAAAAACAAAAAACTGGCTTCATATCATCGTGGAAGACAATGCAGGTGGAATTCCCGATGCCATCATACAAAAGATTTTTGATCCCTTTTTCACAAGCAATAAATCGGGAACAGGCACGGGACTTGGCCTCTCCATTTGTCACTCCATTGTCAAAGAACATGATGGTAATATTTCAGTGAAGTCCGTAGAACAAAAAACTCGCTTCACCATTTCCTTTCCTCTTACCAACGATATCACGGAGCAAAATCCATGAAAAAATCAATCCTTATTGTTGAAGACATCCATTCTATTCGCGAAGCGATTATGGATTTACTCAGTACAAAATATAACGTATTTGGTGCTGAACATTTCGAAGAAGCAGTTTGGTATCTAACGAACGAAAAAATTGATTTAACGATTACAGACATCCGGCTTCCCGGTAAGTCGGGAATTGACTTAGTCAAACTTATCCAAAAAGAATTTCCTCATGTACTTTATGCACTGATGACTGCTTACAATATCAACGAATATATTAAATATGCTAAAGATCTTCACATTTGGAACATCATTCCCAAATATAGTTTTTTAGATATCCACCTAATCGAAGTAATGGTAGAGAAACTTCTTTCCAAAGATATTTTCGGAATAGAAAAATATTTTTCGAATGATTTCAAAGTTTATAGCGACAATTTTAATAGCGAGTTTGAAGAAGCTCCATCAAACGGAATCATTTACAAACAAATTAAATCAGACCAAGACAGATCCATTCTTTGCGGTAAAATCTCAAAAAACCTAATCCAATTAGGGGCCCCGAAAGCCATCCAACAAGTGTTAGAGGAATTAACTTCCAATGCTATGATTCGTGCTCCTCGCACTCACGAAGGAGAATACAAATACCAATTTGAAATTCCAAGTCATGATATGGTGGTTCCCCTCGATAATATCCAACTGATGCCTGACGATTATTTCTTAATTGGATATGGTGCAACAGAAAGTACGATTTTTATTGTCGTTCGCGACCAGTTTGGGTCTCTTAGAAAAGAAGAAATTTTACATAGGTTAGATCGACATATTAGTATCGATGATTCTACAGGTTTTCCAAAGGGACTAGAAGATAGTCATGGCCGTGGACTTTATATTTGCCGGGAAATCTCTGACCAACTGATTTTCAACATTGAACCAGGAGTGTGCACTGAAACCATAGCGATGATCAACAGAGAAGGACGCACTGGTTTTAAATCACTTTCTATTTATGAAGTAGATTCAAAATCGAAAACCAACTCTTAGGACATTAAAACCTTTAAAATATTTGAAACTGAATCAAATCCGATTTCGACTGCATGTAAAACGCCGAACTTGTTTTTCCGGGAAAGAACCGAACAGGTAACTCTGATGGGGGAATTCGTTTGGAACGAATCAAATTTCCTTTAGTATTATAAATTTGCATTTCTGATTCGGTAACAGCCACGTAAATTGAGTCCATATTAAAAATGGATTGGTATACCCCACCGAGTTTGGATTTGGTTTTTTCCCAAACCAACTTTCCATCCTTGTAAAATACCAAAGAATCAGGTAAATTAAAAATCACAGAACCATCATTTCCAGTAACAAAATAAAGTTTATGTGGATAGAACTTAGGAAGAGAAAACTCTTCCACCGTTTCTCCTGCCTCATCTAATACTTCAACAAAATCTTTATCTAACAAGGAATAATGGATAGAGGAAAATTTTCCATCGGGAGATAGAGAAACAGACTTGAAAAAAGAATCCTTTTTATCTTTAGATAATTCCTTTTCAAAAAGTACATTTCCTTTTTCGTCTAACCGATACAACTCGCCACCAGAAAAGAGAACGATTACACCTTTGTTTTTAGAATCAAATTGGTAATCTGTTAAAAATCTTCCGTTTAACTCCGATTTACCGACCCTGTTCCCACTTTCATCCATGAGAAACACCGTGTTATTATCACCGGATAAATACAAAACGGGAGATGCAAAGTATCCACTCCGTGGATAAGAATTGATTGGTTTTTTCCAGAAAAGCTCCCCTGAGTCAGAGAAAAAATCCACCTCATCTCCAATCTTTTCGTACAATAGATACCCATTGGCAAGTAAAGGAAAGTCGACCAAATACTTAGGATCGATCTCAGGAAATTTTCCTGTGCGAAACGAATAATACCTTCCCCCTACTTTGTATCCATTGATGGTTTTCAATGGGTCTTCTCCAATTTTCGGAGAAGTGGTTCCGAACCTTCCTTCACTGTTCCAAACCCAAGTTTCTCTGATGTTTGGAACTAGGTTTAAGTCCACATCCCAACTAAAGAAGAATAATAGAAAAAAACCAAATGAATAAATGATCGTCTGCCACATGTTAAACGTTCCTTTTTTTTAATGACTGGTATAATAAAAATAAAGCAGTATTACTTGCATTTTCTCGGATTCCTTCTCGGTTTCCTGGAAAAATATAAGAGTGAGTTTGGACAGAACCATCGGGAGTTTTTATGCCAATCCAAACAGTTCCCACAGGTTTTGCCTCAGTTCCCCCATCAGGACCTGCGATCCCTGTGATCGAGATACAATAATCAGCCTTTGTTTTTTCAGAAATACCCTTTGCCATGGCTTCTGCTGTTTCTTTACTCACTGCCCCAAAACTCTGTAATGTATCACTCGGAACCCCTAACAAAGAATCTTTCATCTCATTCGAATACGTTAAAAATCCGCCTACAAAGTAGGAACTAGATCCTGGGAAGTCTGTCAGTTTTTTTCCAAGAAGGCCCCCAGTACAACTTTCTCCTACAGCGATGGTTAACTTTTCAGAAATTAAATGCTCATGAACGAATTCGAAAACATCATCAGATATAATCTTCGGATACTGAGTTTCCAACTTCTGGATGATTCTCTCCAATGGTTTAGAATCAGTAGATTGGAAGATACACTTAATATAACCTCTGTTTGCTGTTACTCCCCATTCTACATTTTGGAATAATTCGTCCCTATGTGTTTCCACAAAGTCTTTTTGGTATAAGGATTCCCCGATATTCCATAACCATTTGGTTTTTTGGACTAAGTTTTCCCGAGGATAAATTCGTTTGAGTTCTGGCACAAGCCTACGCGTAAACATCTCCTTCATTTCCGAAGGAACCCCTGGCATACAAACTAAATAGGAATCTGTTCCAATCGGCTCCACAAACCCAACAGCAATCCCGACCGTATTGTCTAAGGTTTTACAATCTTCGGGCACATGGGTCTGGCGAAGGACTGTCGGTAGGATATCGCTATATTGTTTTCCCCGAGATTCATAAATTCGTTGCAAACGAATCTTCGCTTTCTCTACAGAATAGGATTTTTTTCCACTCAGTTTCAAAACTGTTTCTAAAGTATAATCGTCTTCTGTCGGACCAAGCCCGCCAGTCATAAGAACAAGTACTGGCCTTGTTTCTGCCAGTTGTTTTAGGGCTTTTAGTTCTGAAAGAATCAGATCCGGATCGTCAGGAAGACCGATGAATTTTTTTACCTTCCAACCGAGTTCAAAGAGTTGGTTAGCCATCCAACCAGAGTTTGTATCCAAACTTCGGCCTGCGGTAATCTCAGAACCTGTTGAGATAATGACGATGTATGGTGCTTCCATTCTTTTTAAATCTCTTCTTTTGACATCTTCTCTGGGGCGGAAATTCCGAGAAGTTTTAGCCCATTCTCTAAGGCCAACTTGGTATACAAAACAAGGACAAGGAGTGTATCTCTTTCTTTTCCTGCTTTGTCCTTAATTCGATTGTCCTTGTGAGAATAAAACTTTGTGAACGATTTACTGAGAGATTGAAGATAGTTTGTCAGTCTATGTGGTTCGAAACTAGTTGCCGTATCATACACTTCTTCTTGGAGCCTTGCCACCCAAAAAAGAAGTCGTGTCCTTTCTTCTTGTTTTAGAAATTCAGCGGAAATTCCCGACAGCAGCGGTTTGAATTCCATAGGAACTTGTAATTCCCGAAAGATAGAACAGATCCTCGCATGTGCATATTGAATATAGAATACAGGGTTTTTGTCAGATTCATCTTTTGCTAAATCCAAATCAAAATCAAGTGGGGCATCGGAACTTCTCATTAAGAAAAAATACCTTCCCACATCCCTTCCTTGTTTTCCCAAATAAGAAAGTAAGTCTCTCATGGTTTGGAAAATTCCCAAACGTTTACTCATTTTGACCTTTTCTTTATTCTCAATCAAATTGACCTGTTGGGCGATAAGAACCTTAAAACTCTCCTCTGTTTTTCCAAAAGATTTTACTGCCCCTTTTAATCTGGCAATGTATCCATAGTGGTCTGGCCCCCAAATATCGATTAGGGTATCAAATCCTCTTTGAAACTTATTGTAATGGTAAGCAATGTCTGCCATCAAATACGTAGGACGACCATCCTCTCTTCGAATCACACGGTCTTTATCGTCCCCATACAATGTGGAAAGGAAATGGAGTTTTCCATCAATCGTTGTGACATCTTCTTTCTTTAAGATAGAAGGTACTTTTTCTACATCCCCTGCTTCGTGAAGACTACGTTCGCTAAAGAACAAATCAAAGTTCACACCAAAGAGAGCCAAATCTTCTTTTTGTCTGCCTAAATTGTATTCCACCGCATAACGAGAAAGAAAGTCAATCACCTCGTCCCATTTTTCACCGGCAACAGAATCAAAGACAAATTGAGTTCTTGTTTGGTCCTCTAAACATTGGATCGCAATGTCTTTGATGTATTCCCCTCGGTAACTTTCCTTAGGCAGAATTCTTTTTTTGATGAGGCCAATCACAGGTTCATCAGATTCCTCTTCCTGGAAACGAATGGTCTCTCCTTTGATTTCGAAAATTCTAAGTAAAACTGCCACACCAAGTAAATAGACTTGGTTTCCGTAATCGTTCACATAGAACTCTCGTTTGACGTTATGACCAAGGCTTGAAAGTAGATTTGCCATTGCATCCCCATAAGCTGCAGACCTAGCGGAGACAATATTCATAGGTCCTGTAGGATTGGCAGAAACAAACTCTAATAGGATTTTTTCTTTTTTAGGTGATTCTGCAAATAGAACACTAGGTGACATGACAGAGGCCACATACTGATTCAAATAATCAGAATGGATTCGAAAATTGATGAAACCGGGGGGAGAAAAAGTGACAAACTCAAACATCGAATCATTTTTGATTTCCAAAAGGACTGCTTCTGCAATTTCTTTTGGATTTTTGTTTAATACATTTTTGTTTTCTAAAGCAAAAGGGGAAGAGTAGTCTCCGAATTTTTCATCCCTTGAATATTCAATTCGAATTTTTAAGGAATCTTTAAGTGAAGTTAGGTTTTCTTGCTTTAGGTAAAGATCGATTGCCTTCTCTAATTCCGATAATACAAGTTGTTTTAATAATTGATTTACATTCATTTTTAATATTTGATTTCCATCTTAAGTTTGTCTGAGTTTTGCCAAAGTTCAAAACTTTTGGCCTTGAACCTGGATACAAAATGAGGAATACTTTCTTTTTCTTCTCTGAGAGTGGTTTGGAAAGTTTCGGACTGTATTTTTCCTGTTCTATTTTTCTCATTCTTTCGCAAATTCTCACCCTTAAGCAAAAGTTGGAACAACGCAAAAAAAACAGAAAGAGTCATACAAAGTAAAATTGTTTTAGTAATAGAATTCATAAATACCCTATCGTTTTGTAAAACTCGAAGTATGATTTTAACTCTTTTCCGAATAAAGATCGCAAAAACTGATTCAGAATCAGATCCCCATCCCTATACTCCGTTTCCCGAGGGAACATACCCACTACGTTTGAAAATTTCTTTGATAACATAGTATGAAATAGTTTCAAAACAGGCAAATGATCTTTGGGAATAGGATGGCAATCGGAACATAAAAATTCACGGTCATCCACAGAAAAGTAAGCAGCCCGTTTAGATAACACCTCTTCCCCACAAGTATGGCAATAAAATTCTGTTGGGAAATGGCCCATGTGCGATAGGGCTCTCAACTTAAAAAAGGGAAGGATTTGTTTCTGAAAACCCTTTTCGTTACTTGTATCCAAACTCCCCGAAAGAAGCTGGAAAAGAAAAGGATGGCTTTCTCCCTCAGGATAAATCATCGATGTAAGTTCTGTCAGATAGAGTACAAACAAAGTACCCAAGTAGTCCGATTTCAATTCATCATACCGGTTCACTAAATGGACTTCCTTAATGGACTTCCAATCTTTCTCTGCCTGATCATAATAATCCAGTTCCACAAGAGAGCCAAGCTCTGTGGTGATGATGGCGCGGCGTTTGGACTTTCGAATTCCTTTGCTTAAAAAGTTCATTCTTACTTGCGATTCACCGGCAAGACTTATGACTCTGTCACTATCTCCAATGTCTCGACTATGGATGACAATCCCTCTTTCTTTTCGAATGGCCATCTATCTTTCAAAGACCAATTCCAAACACTCATCTTCTTTTTTACGCATCAGGATGGCATCTTCTTCATTTGTTTCATGGTCATAACCAAACAAATGTAAAATTCCATGAACGAGTAAACGATAGAATTCATCTAAGAGACTATGTCCAATTTCTTTTGATTGGAGGATACAGGTATCCATGGAAATGACCACTTCACCTAAGATCTGAAAGGGGATAGGAGGAGATTCTGAATAGAGGGGGAAGGATAAAACATCGGTCGTTTTGTTTAACCCCCTCCTCTCCAAATTGATTTCTTGCATGAGGGAGTCGTCCACAACGAGGATGGAAAGTTCTAAAGATTGTAAAAACGTAGGGCTTAAAAATTTAAGAATTCGCTCACAGTTCTCCAATACCAATTCGGATCGAATTTCAGAATTTCCCCACTGGTCATTCCAGTGCGTCGAAACCATAAGTGAAGAATTCATCTTTTAGTTTTTTTAGAACCAGCAGCTTCCAAAGCTTTGGTGTCTTCTGGCTTCGGATATTTCGGCCTTTGGTGCAAACTAGAAAGTAATACTTCTTTGAAGCTGGCTTTGATGATTTCCAAATCCCCAATGGTCAGACCACTTTCATCCAATTGGTTTTCAGCCAATTTGGAGTTTATGATTTTACGAATTAGTTCATCCAAACTTTCCTGCGAAACTTCATCTAACGAACGCGAGGCGGCTTCCAAAGAATCTGCAATCATAACAATCCCCGTTTCTTTGCTCTGTGGTTTGGGACCTGGGTATTGAAAATCTTTTTTGTTAATATTTTTCCGAGCAGAGGCAGAAATATCCTGTAAGGCCTTGTGATAGAAAAAGGCCATGGTCGAAGTTCCATGGTGTTCTGGGATAAAACTTATAATCTCCCGCGGAAGCCTTGCCTTTTTTGCCATTTCAATCCCATCTAACACGTGATCAATCACAGTTTTTGCAGCAAGAGCCGGATTATCTTTATCAATATGTTCTGGTTTGGGAATCAAATGTTGGTTTTCGACAAAAAATCCAGCATTAGGAATTTTTCCAATATCATGGAAGTAAACCCCCACGCGAACAAGAAGTCTATCTAAGTTTAAATTTTGTGCTGCACGTTCTGACAGTGCCGCCACCATAAAGGTATGGGTATAAGTGGATGGGGCTTTCATAAGAAGTTGTTGTAAAAGTGGATGACCCGTGTCAGCAAGTTCAATCAGTTTGAACCGAGTAGGAATATTAAATACATATTCATAGAGAGGAAGTAAAAACTGAACTGCCGTGGCACTAGCAAATCCATTAATAAAACACATCACTGTGATTCGAAATAAATTGGAATTACTCAAGTCCCGAAAAAAACCAGCACCCGTAGATACATAGAATTCTCTTCCATCAAACAAATACCCGGCAGTGGTGATGAGGATTTGAACAAAGGTAAGTAAAAACCCTGCCTTTAAAAAATCGATTCGTTTAAGAAGTCGCCTTCCATAAATTGAACTCATTACCGCGACGGTAAAAGCCAACATAAAGGATGTTGGATTGTATCTTGACGCAAAAAAAACAGCAAAGGAAAGAAAGAAACCAATGGCGATGGAAAGTTGTTCGTCATAAACAAAACCAAGAAGTAAACACAACATTCCTACCGGAACAAACATTCCAAAATAATACACTCCCGACAAATCACTGTCAGTGGAATAAAAGACCTTAGAAACAAGATAAATGGATGCGATGACAATCCAAAGTGTAAAAAAGATAATTAAATTACTTGAAAGGTCGTTCAACCGATTGGGCCTATAACGAATGAGATAAAACCCAACAATCACAATCAGAACACATTGGGTCAGGAAAATAGAGACAATTGATGCCAAGTTGGCCCTTGTAGCATACCGGTTCATCATCTCTAATTTCAATTTAACTTCAGGGGTGATCACATCTCCTGAGCGAACGATGACCTCATTGGCTTGGATTCTACTTTTCTGAATCGGAATGGAGTTTGTCGCCCGCATGCGAGCACTCTCTGTTTCTTCTGGGTTGTAGTTACAAGCAGGATAGGAATATACATAGTAGAGTCCTATTCGAGAGACAGCTTTCAGAAGTGACTCGGAAACGTTCGGTAACTTTTCAGAGGCTAACTTAGATAATACGGAAGCAACAGGCCCCTCTTTATAAATTTGGGATCTTGGGATCACTAAATTCCCGTCAATGATAGAAGTTTGGTCTTGGGTTCCGATGTTTCGGATCTTGGCCCCAGCTTTGTCCAAATCTTTGGCAAAGGGAAGGTCTTCTTTCACAATACAATATTTGGAAAAAATTAAGTTGGTATATTGTTGGATAAAGTTCTTTAACTTTTCTTTTTTGGGATAATCCAAAATGGCTTGGATTTCTTCATTGGTTCGGTTTCGCCATCTCGGAATTCGATCCTTAACAATGACTGGTGTTCCCTTACCTTCTGCAAGGGTAGCACGTAAGAGTTCAATATCCTCTGAAAGATTGGTATCAATCCCTGCGACTAAAATTCCAAAATCTTTATCAAAGGCATAAGGAACATTGGCAGCAGCTTTTTGTTTTTCCGCGTTTGTTTTTTCTGTATCTTCATAAGAAAATTCTTTTACAGATTGGATGGTTTCGGGAGCAATTTTACCTTCTGAAAATAATCCATCGGGATCTGTATTGACACTTGTTTGTCCAAAAAAGGGAATCGAAAGTACGTAAGTGACAAATAACAAAGTAAGCGAAACCAAAATGATTTGAATGTTTCTGACAACAGAGACTGGCCTAACTTTTGTTAGGAAGTCTGTCACTTGGGTCATGGAGGAATCTAAGATGGCTTTCATGGTTTTTTGGAGAATAAACTTTCGTTCTCTTCGAATCGTCTGACAATAGATTCGACGATAGGGTGGCGCGTAATATCTTCTCTTCCAAAGAAAATCGTTTCAATTCCATTCAGATTTCGTAAAGTATACACAGTTTTTTCCAGTCCCGACCGACCATGGGCCAAGTCAATTTGGGTGGCATCTCCAGAGATTGCCATTTTTGAATTTTTGCCAAAACGAGTGAGAAACATTTTTAATTGAGGCAAAGTACAGTTCTGTGCTTCATCTAAAATAATAAAGGAATGAGAAAGAGTCCGTCCTCTCATAAAAGCAATGGGAGCAATTTCAATTTTACCCACTTGCAAATACTCCGTAGTCTTTTCAAAACCAATACATTCGTGTAACGCGTCATAGATGGGACGTAAATAAGGATTTACTTTTTGGGTTAAGTCTCCCGGTAAAAATCCCAAGTTCTCTCCGGCTTCCACGGCAGGACGAGTGAGGATGAGTCGGTCCACCTCACCTGTTTGCATCATCCGGCAGGCAGTCGCAATGGATAAAAATGTTTTACCAGTTCCCGCAGGTCCCATAGCAATGGTAATGTAGTTTTTGTGAAGGCTATCCACAAAACTTTCCTGGTTTTTGGTGCGAGGAAAGATGGGTTTCCCTTTGAAGGTAACAAAGATTTTGTCTCTCGGAGTCCAGCTCTCCCCTTCCTTTTGGAAGTCAGAAGAACCAGGCGTGGGCCAACCTCCACTCGAGTCTTTTACTTTATTCACTAAGTAATCTATATCAAAAAAAGAATACTCTGCTTTGTCAGGTCTACGTTTGAAATTTTCTTCCACTTTGTGAAAGGTATCCAAGGCAACTTGGACTTGGTCCTCGCTTCCTTGGATGATGAGAGATTTTCCTCTGGGGATGAGTTTTACATTGAGTCTACTTTCCCATAACGGGAGTTTGCTGTCTCCAATCCCGCAAACCGTTTGGTAGAGGGATTCTTCCTGAAATGTAAAACTTTCATCCATATTAGATAGTGACTACCCTGAGTTTTAATTCTTCCAATTGTTTTGCTTCGACTGGCCCTGGTGCTTCACTCATCATACAAGTTCCTTTTTGTGTTTTTGGGAAAGCAATGACATCACGAATGGAAGTTCCTCCCGTGAGTAACATCATAATCCGATCCACACCAAAAGCAATCCCCCCATGAGGTGGCGCTCCAAAAGAAAGGGCATCAAGTAAAAATCCAAATTTGGATTTTGCATCGTCTTCTCCAATTCCAATCGCTTCCAGAACCAGGCTTTGAATTTCTGGATTGTGAATCCGAATCGATCCCCCGCCTATTTCTGTTCCATTCAAAACTAGATCATAAGCTTTAGCACCAATAGTGGAAAGGTCAACTGATTTCCCAGCTTTCCAATCTCTTAGTTTGTCAAAGTCTTCTTCTTTTGGCGAAGTGAAAGGATGGTGGAGGAAAGTCCAAGTTTTGGTGGCTTCATCCAATTCAAACATAGGAAAATCCACAACCCAATGGAAACTATAAGGAACCTTAGGTGGATCATATTTATCCGATAATTTCAAACGCAGAGCGCCGAGTGAGGCATTCACAATCTTAGAAGAATCGGCTCCAAAGAAAACCATGTCTCCTTCTTTCGAACCAACAGCTTTCGCAATTGCCGCGAGTGCCTCGGGAGTGAAACGTTTGGTGATAGTAGATTCGAGTCCATTTGCCCCATGTTTCATATAGGCAAGGCCTTTGGCACGAAAGTCCCGTGACAACCAAGCGGTCAGGTCTTCGATTTCTTTTCTAGAAATCACAGAACCACCAGGAACACAAATTGCTTTCACCACTCCGCCACTTGAAACAGCCGCACTGAATACTTGGAAATCAGCATCTTTTACAATGTCTGACACATTCACAAGTTTCATTCCAAAACGAATGTCTGGTTTGTCTGATCCGTATTCTTCCATTGCAACGTGATACGGCATGGTCATAAAGGGTGAGTTCACTTCTAACTGAAACACTTTCTTTAATGCGAAAGTCCACATGGCTTCGATCTCAGAACGGATATCGTCTTCCGTGACAAAAGAAAATTCCATATCGAGCTGTGTGAATTCTGGTTGGCGGTCCGCACGTAGGTCTTCATCTCGAAAACATTTTACAATTTGGAAGTATCGTTCCATTCCCCCAATCATCAGAATTTGTTTGAAAAGTTGCGGAGATTGTGGGAGAGCATAGAACTCACCTGCATTCAAACGAGAAGGAACTAAAAAGTCACGTGCTCCTTCGGGAGTGGATTTATTTAAAATAGGAGTTTCGATTTCCAAAAAGGATTTGCTGTCCAAATATTCACGCAGAGCAAAGGTTAGTTTGTGACGCAAAATCAAACGGTCACGAAGTTCTTCGCGGCGCATATCTAGATAACGATACTTCAATCGAATTTCTTCCCCAGAAGGATCAAACTCATCCAAAGTAAAAGGAGGAGTTTTGGATGTATTTAAAATTTCAACAGATTCGGCGATTAACTCGTATTTGCCGGTTTCCATTTTGGGGTTGATGGATTCGGCATCGCGAAGCGAAAGTTTTCCTTTCACAGCAATCACGAATTCGGAACGAATTTTTTCTACTTTGGAAAAATCGTCCCCTAAGATTTCTTTTCGAGCAACAATTTGTAGAATTCCAGAACGATCGCGAAGATCGATAAAAATCACTCCTCCTTGGTCGCGGTAACGAAAAGCCCATCCAGAAAGGAATAAAGTTTTACCGACAGATGCATCCGAAACACTCGTTGCACTAATTCTATTTTTATATTCGGAACTGACCCACTGATTCAATTGAAAACCTCTTTATAATGGAACGTTGTCGAAACGGCTGATCTTCGGATTGAACATCAATGGAAAATCGGCCGTAGCACCCGCTCTGTTTTTGGCGATGATGATCTCAGCCATTCCCCTTTTGTTCGGGTCAAGCTCTTCGGGAGGTTTCACCATTTCCTCTCGATATATAAAACATACAATGTCCGCATCCTGCTCAATGGCACCTGACTCCCGTAAATCGGAAAGTTGGGGCCTTTGGTCTTTGGAGCGATTTTCAATGGAACGGTTCATCTGCGATAATGCGATGATGGGGCATCCCACTTCCCGTGCCATTTGTTTCAGTCCCCTGGAAATATTGGCAACCTCTTGTTGCCTTCCCCCCATGGCAGCTTTCGGATCACTCATAAGCTGTAAGTAGTCAACAATCACAAGCCCCACTTCTTCTGTTGTGCGAAGTTGGCGGAGTCTTGCCGAAAATTCTTGGATGGTCAAATATCCAGAATCATCAATGTACAAACTAGCAGAGGTTATGTTTCCGATACTATCTTTGAGTTGGGTCATCTGTGCAGACGTGAGAGTTCCCGCTTTTAAAGCATAGGAATCAATCCTTGCATCTGCACTGATGAGTTTCAGAAGTAATTCGATCCGACTCATCTCAAGAGAGAAAATAACAACCGTTTTACGCTCTTTCAAAGCGGCGTTTGCAGCAATGTTTAATGCAAATGTAGTTTTTCCGTTACCAGGACGAGCCGCAAGGATCATAAGTTCGTGTGACTTAAGACCTGTGGTTGCCATATCCAGACCCGTAAAATGGGTTTTTAATCCATTAATTCCACCCGTTCCATTTTGGCTTGCCGCCACAACATTTTTGATATAATCAATGAGTGCATTGGCATCATCTTTTACTTTTCGTAAACCTTTGGATCTCTCTTGGCGAGAGATGTCCATAAGCGACTGTTCTACGAGACTGAATACAGAATCGTTTTCCCCAGGTTCGATCTTTACTTTATCGATGGCTTGGTTTAATGCTTCGACGTACTTACGACGGTCCGAGATACGTTTCACTCGCCGAACATAATAATCTAGCGGTTGGAAAGGAACGGTATCTTTGTAGAGGGAAGTAATGTATTCCAAGTCGCGGGACTCATCTTTAAAAAGACGTTTCTCCCGCATTTGGTTTGTGACCGTAACCAGGTCAATGGCAATCCCTTCACTGATGAGATCGGTGACAGCTTCAAAGACACGCCTGTGACTGTCCATGTAGAAATCATCCGGGCTTAGACCTAAGTCTTCCTGCCCGGCTACCCCTCTCATGAGTAGGTAACCGATTAAGTTCTTCTCAGACTCTATCTCCTGAAGGGGGTTAGAATTCATCGAAAAAGCTTTAGCGTAAAACTATGCTTGGCCGACGACTTTAACTATGATTTGGGGAACAACACCTTCAGCCAAACGAACTTTAATTTTATATTCGCCTACTGATTTTAGCGGCTCACCTAAGTCTAGTTTACGTTTGTCGAGTTCTACACCAGTGCTTTTGATTGCGAGTGCAATATCATTTGCTGTTACAGAACCGAAAAGTTTGTCGTTCTCACCCACTTTCACTTTTATCTCGTAAGTTTTACCTTCGATAGAAGAAGAAAGTTCTTTCATCACTTTCACGCGTTTGTCGCGTTTCAGTTCAGCAAGTTTCTTTTGGTGGACTGCGGCTTTTGTGTTTCCATCATTTGCACGGACTGCAAATCTTCTAGGAATGAGGAAGTTACGTGCGTAACCGTCTGCAACTTCTTTCACATCACCAGCATCACCAAGATTCAATACATCTTTTTGCAATACAACTTTCATCCGTTACTCCTACAGAACTTTAAACGGCAATAAGCCGATAGATCTGGATTTTCTGATTTCACGAGCTAGAGCTCTTTGGTGTTTGCCACAAGTTCCAGTGATTCTTCTTGGAATGATTTTACCACGGTTGGTAACAAATCTTTCTAAGATATCGACTCGTTTGTAATCAAGTCCTGCAAGTAAGGCTTTGTCAGCGCAGAACTTACATACTTTCTTCTTATATTTTGCGTTTTTACGACCGAATTTGCCTTCTCCGTCTTTACCACGGAAACCGCCTTTATCGTCGTCTTCCATCCCGTCCATACTCTCACGGGAATCTGTTCTTGTTTCTTCAGTATTTGCTGTTTCGCTCATTATCATAACCTATCAAAAAGGAATGTCATCGTCACCGGCTGGATAATCATCATAACCACTACTTACGCCGGAATCATAAGAAGAGGAACTGTCAGAACGGTCGCCACCTGATCCACCACCACCTTGTCCTTGGCCGCCTAGTAATTGCGCGGATTCGACATAGACACGGATTTTGGTGGCTTTTTTGCCTTCAGGTGTTTCCCAGGACTGTTGTTGAAGTCTACCTTCAATCGCTACTTGTTTTCCTTTGCCAGCATATTGTTTTAATATGTCAGCGAGTCGGCCCCATGCAACGCAGTCAAAATAATGAGTTTCCTCTTTTTTTTCACCGTTAGTCACATAAACTCTGTTATTCGCAATTGAGAAATTGACAACAGAACTTCCGTTCACCGATTTAAATTCCGGGTCACGGGTCATTCGACCGATTAAAAGTACTTTGTTGAGATCGTTAGCCATTTGCCCTGATTACGAGAGTTTTTAAGATGTTACCATTGAGTTTAAACTCATGTTCGATCTTTGAAACTTCTGTAGGGGATCCGGAACACTTGATAAGTGTGAAGTGGCCTTGTTCGTCTTGTCCAACGGGATGCCAGAGTCTTTTAGAACCCCAATCCTCTTCGCCTTGGATCGTGAAGTTGTATTTGGAGAGTAAGTCTTTTACTGCAGACTTCGTCTCTTCTACATTACCTTCACGAAGAATATTCGTGATTTCGTAGTTTCTCATATTTCTCCTATGGGTATACCTACATAGAAACACTTGTAGGTAGAAGAATTTGTTAGTTTCCACTAGGGTTTTGCCAATAGGGGCAAGGGTCAATGGAATTTCTTCTTGGAGTTCCCAAACCCTTCCATTTCCATGTAATTTCTAACATTTTTATGGGTGAAAAATCAAATTTTCCAGAAGTTTGGGGCCTAGGACTTGGCCTATTTTTAGCACTCTATGCTGGTTTTTTAAACCACATCACCCCGAAAGAACCAGCTCTCGACAATCACTCCGGATTTGAATCCACCCTCCTTGGACTCGAGATGGCAGAAACGCCCAAACAAGTCCAAGACCTGATTGGAATCCCAGATACCATCGATTTTTTCAATTTGTCCTCAGAATACCGAAGGGTTCATTATTTTGACTTTGGATTTATCTTCTGTTATTTGGCCTTTCTTACCTATACCGGCCATTATGCAGGCAGGAAGGTGCGGCCCATCTTTTTAAAGATCTTTATGGGTATGGTTTTACTTCTTGTGATCGCAGGATTTGCGGACTTAATCGAAAATATTTTAATCTTAAATGTACTCGATGCGAAAACAGCAGAAGAAATGGCACCTTCGCTCGAATATCTTAAACCCACATCGCAGCTCAAATGGTTTTGTTTGTTTGGTTATGCGGCCATTGTTTCCGTTTACTTTTGGTTATACGAAAAAGGTTGGATTTTGCGAACGGCTTCGGTTTTATTTTTTACTGGCTTCTTTTTGCAGTTGTTTTCGATTTATAAAACCAATTTACTGGAACTTAGTTTTCCCTTTTTTGCCGTGGGACTTGTTTGCAGTTGGTTCCACTACGGTTTTAGTTTGGCCTTTAGTTCCTTATCTAAAAAAACATAACCCCTTCCTCCAGAGATCACAAGTTCTGTTCCGAGTTGTTTACAAAGGATAGAATACTCTTTTAAAAAGTTTTCCGCTTCCTTAGGACCCAAAGGAAAAAAATAATGATCGCCGGACAAGGATTGGTGTTTTCCAAATACGGGTATCACTTCCACAAACAAAAGTTTTTCGCCGTCAAAATGCAAAACAACAGAAATATTGTGTTTTAAGTATTGGTTTTTCGATCCAAAGAAAAAATTTCCGAGTGAATAAATTACAACACCTGTAGGAAACACTTCTATCCCTTGGGGGACATGGGGATGGTGGCCGATGATGACTTTGTATCCAGCACCTACCAAATATTTGGCGGCATTCCGTTCCGTATCCATGGGCAAAGGATTGTATTCTACACCCCAATGTACGGATAGAATATTTACCTGGTTTGGTTTCGATTTTTTAACAAGGCGTTCAGCAGTCGCCACTCGGAAATAAGCGGCCCCAGGAGTTTTAGTTCCCGAAAACAACCTGGTTTCACCCGTATCAGAAAAGGAAAAGATGCGGTAGTCTGTGTTATGTTTGGTGATAGAAATCGGGACTAAAGCATCATCAGTGTGTTTGCCAGCTCCGGTATGGCGGATTCCAAATTCATCCAAAAGCTCCAAGGTCTCATAGAGTCCGTTTTCTCCAAAGTCCATGGTATGGTTATTTCCCAGAAAAACCCCATCAATCCCAAGCATTCGCAAAACCATCAAATCCCGTCTTTCCCCAAAGAACACATAGGACTTTCTTTGGTCAGCTGCAGGTGTTTTATGAAGGATCGGTGTTTCTAAATTTAGGAAACGATAATCGAAGGTTTTTAGAAAACTAGAAAAACTGCGAAAAGGAAAGTATGGGTCCTCAGTTCGCATGGAATCCCGAACTCCCCAATTAAACATTACATCCCCACCAAACCATAGTTTTGTGGATTTGGGAAATTTGATAGTCTCCCCTGTGTCCGTTCGGAAATGATAAAGATCGTTTATAGGTAGTTCTAAATTAGGTTCTTCGGGTTCCGGAATGTCCGCTGAAAACACAAAAAGCGGACAAACTAAAACCAGAAGGAATAAAAAACGAAATAAGTACATTTAAAAACGGAATGTATTTGCGGGTGGTTCCGTCATTTGCGATTTTTTTAATTTAATTAGAATGAGAACATTTTCCTTTTCTGTATCCAAACTAATGACCTTCGTGGTGATTTCTTTGGGTGGATGGATTTGTTCTGGTTTGGTTTTGACTATGGCTATTGCCTTTAACCCACGTTTTGTGCTAGCAAGTTCCAATCGATCCAGTTGCCCTTCTTTAAAAAAATATTCGTATTCGCCATCGGGTTTTGTGAGGGCAATTCGCGAATCCTTTGTATTGAATTTTGCTTTTGGATTTTGGATCTCCCCAATGTAGGTTCCAGTAAGGTATTCATAAATCACGGGAAAAGGTATGGCAAATTTTTTATTCGTATTCGGATCTTGGATGAGGATGTCCCCCATCGGAAAGGTTTGGACTTCCTTTGTACTCGTAGGTTTGATTTGGATTTGGTTTGGATCGGCGATGAGTTCAGTAAATACCATTCCAAAAAAACTATCCATGAGTTGGATTTTGATCTGTTTGGTTTCTTTCGAAAAGTAAAGTTTTCCATCCAGATAGACATTGTCTTTTTTAGGAACAAAGGTTTGGATCTGCATGGAAAATTCGGATTTAAAACTTTGAAATTCGGTTTGTTTTTCTAGAATTTCTTTTAGAAGGGTTTTAGATTCTCCCTCTTTAGCCGAATGGTATTTTTCTTTATCCCGGCCAATGAAATTGGGATCTTCCACTTCTGCCGACCGACAAGAATAAACATAAAATAAAATATTAAGAAGGAGTAAGGTCCTTTTCATTCAGAAATTTCCTTTTGCACTTTTTTGATTTTTGCCACTAAGTCTTTGTTAGACTCGGATTTTAATTTGGATTCGGAAAGTTTGAAAAATTGCAAAGCATTCACTGGATCTTTTTTAGCCAAATACACATCTCCCAGATGTTCATAAATCACAGGGTCTTCAAATCCTCTTTCTAGAGCCAAAGATGTCGCAAAGTTCAAATGGAGTAAGGCACGATTATAATCTTTTTTTCTGTACATTACCCAACCCAAACTATCTTGGTAGGCGGGATTGTCTGGTTCCAAGGAAACTGCTTGGTTTAAGAGTTTATTTGCTTCTTCGGGATTGATGTCTTTTTCAGCATATAGATACCCCAAATAATTCATGGCGTTGGAGGCATTGGGATTCAAAGAGATGGTGGTTTTTAGATCTGCTTCTGTATCTACAAACTGTTTCAGCTTATCAAAGGCTGTGGCACGATAGAAATAGTAATTTGGATTTTTAGGATCTAGTTTGATTGCATCACTAAAGTCGTTCACACTTTCTTTGTATTTCGCCAATTGGAAATAAGCAAGGCCTCGGAGGTAATAGTGAGTCGGATTTGGATTTTCTTTTATGGTTTCGGACAAAAGAGAAACAGATAATGATTCTTTTTTTAAGTTTCCTTGGAGGTAGAGGTAAGCCAAACGAAACCGCAATCGAAACGATTTTTCTGTTTCTTTTGTGAGTCGGAGCGCTTCTCTTGTAGAGATGATGGAATGATTCCACTGACCAAGCATCTCTTGGCAGGAAGAAATCTTTTCAAAATACAGAGACCTTTCCTCATCTGCATTTTCCTTTGTACTGATTTGTAAAAGACCTCGCCGTAAGATCTTTTCTGCGGTGATATACTGCCTATATTCATAAGCATACTGGGCTGTATCAGCATTAAGGATTTCGTATTCAGGAAATTTTTCCTTTTCCGCAAGTTCTAAAAGAGCTACACGAGGAGATAACCTTCCTGGATTTTCTTGAATGTAGGTTTTTAGTTTAACATCCAGTCCGGTTTTCGATCCAGAAATGAGTTTATCGAGTAAAAAAACAATTCCCTCTTTCGGGATTTTTTTTTCTTTTTTCAGTGTTGCGAAGTATGTGGGCGCAAGATCACGCGCATCCATAAAATAAATTTCAGCAAGCATATACGAGGCATCAATGTCTCTCGGATTTTTTTCTCTAATTTGTTCTAAATATTGGCGGCAATGTTTGAAATCACCTAACACGAAATAGATTTGTGCCAATCGGAACAAAACTTCCATATCATTTTTATAAGCGGTCGTGTATTCATTATAACGTTTGATTGATATCTTTGGGTAATCCAATTTGTAATTGAGTTCACCCAGTGCTTTTGCTGTTAGAAATTTGTATTTGGAATGGGTATCTCTCCTTTCGATCACAAAAGAAAGAGCTGTATAATACAAAATGGACTGGTTCCAAAGTTTCCGTTCAAAATTGATATTGCCGAGAAGGTATAAAAAATCGGGATCATTCGGAAACTTATGAAGCGAGGACTCTAAAACTTCCGAGGCTTTGGTCAGTTCCCCTTGTCGGATTCGAATTCTTGTTTGCAAAAGGATGAGATCTTTAGAAACCTCAGGGGATTTGTTCGTGGCAACTTCTGACCATTCCCAAGCCTTCTCCAAACTTCCCAGTTCCAAATAATTCAAACTTTGTGTTTCTGAACTGAGTGCACTTGGTTCTTTTCCGACTTCCTTCAGACAAAAGTGGTAAGAATCCAGAAATGAAACAGAGCGTTCAAAGGATAGTTTGGATTCTTCTGACTTCCGGCGTTGGGACGACTGGAATCCGTCCACCTGTTCTCGTAGAGCACGAGAAAGTAAAAAATCTGCCGGAACACCAGGTTCTAACACGGAACATTCTTTGGTTCGGGTCCCAGGCTCGGTTGCAAACAGAGAAAGAGAGAGAAAACAAAAGAAAACAATGAGGAAGGGACGGTTTGGAGTTTTAATTGCTTGAAACATCAGTAGATTCCGGCAAAGATCGGGAACAGGGACAATCCTTGAACCAAATCTTCCGAGAAAATTTAAAATACATCCTGGCTGTTCTCATCGTGTGGGCAATCACTTTCCCATGGATTCTGAGAAACAAGGACACGATCCTTGCCAAATTCACCCTCGCCTACAATTCGTTTTTTGGTTATCCCAATCCTCGGATCGCACACCAACTCATTGCCAAGGGAGATGCTGTACTTGAGGGACGTAAAGAAGGGGGAACAGACATCCTCCAAACCATTAACCAATTCTTTAGTTCCGAAGAAAATACCAAAGGCAGCATCCTACCCTTAGATTTGGCACTTATGGAAAAAGCCTGTTTGTACTTTCGCAGTAAAGAACATGTAGAAGATCATTTTTTAGAGCTGACTTGGAGAGAAAAAGCTCGGGACTGGGGTTCCCCCCTCTTCTTAAAAATGGCACCCCAAGGCGAACTCACACTCGGGCCCAATCCCAAAGACTATTGGAATTCCCATATTGATGCAGTACTTACAGCGCTTGACTACTACAAACGCGCGTTACGTTTTTCTGGCCCGGAACTCATCGCTCCTAAAAAAATTGAATCGGTGGCTTGGGCAAGTTGTCGGCCAAGCGAGATCTTACTTGGTTATAAAACCCACATGTTGGAAACGGAAAACTTTGTCTTAAAAAAACTTACTGAATTAGAAAAGGTTCCGAGTGGGCTCAGTGCAGTTCAAAAACGAAGTGTGGTTTTATCTTCCATCAAACGCAGTGATTTTTCAGAAGTTTCGGCAAACGATTATTTAGAATCTTTACTCCGCCAAATCCTACTTACAGGAATGAAAAACTTTTCTCCAAGAGAGATGGATGATATCTATGAAAGGATCCTCTACTTTGTAGGTGCGGACGAAAAAGAGTATCTCAAATTCAAATTCCGAAGAGGAGAACTTTTTTTCCAATTGGGAGCTGAAGAAGAAACTTATTACAAACGAGCAGCTATAGAATTCAAGGAAGCTGCGAACATCCAACTCGCAGCGGAAATCGAAGACATCAATTTACCGGCTCTTCTTGTTCATGAATTTGAATCTAAAATGAAGGAAGCAGAGTCTTACCACAAACTAAAAGAAAATTCCAAAAGCCTCGCGATTTTGGATGCACTAAAACCAAAACTTCGCAATGTCGACGAACGAAGTGTAGGTGGGAAAAAAGACGATATTCTAAAACCCTATCATAATTTAACTAGATCCGTCCTTCGCAAACTGGGTCGCTACGAAGAAGCCGATGAAATCCCATTTAACGAATGATTTAAAATATTTTGATTACAATGCCACTCATCCCCCTTTTCCTGAAATTTTGGAAACTTGTTTGGCAGATTACCTCGAAGGATATTTCAATCCTTCGGGAATCACTCGATTTTCCTTAAAAAACCAAGGTAAAATCGAACAGACGAGGAAGTATTTTTCTTCCCTATCCACGGGAAATGAAAAACAATTTGTTTTTTCTGCGACAGGCACCGAGGCAAATTATCTTCTTATCCAAAGTTTACGAGTTTTATATCCAAAGTTAGATTCTGTCATTGTATCTCCCTTTGAACATTCCAGTATGTATGCAGCTTTGGAATCTTATGGATTTACTTCGGATTTAATCCAAACAAACAAAACAGGAATCATCCATTTAAAGGATCTAGAAAAAAAACTAATAGAAAATCCAAGGCCTGTCGTTTGTCTTTATGCGGGAAACGAAACTGGTGTCATCCAACCCGCAGAAGAAATTCACAAACTAACAAAAGAATATGGACAAGTTTTTTATAGCGATCTTATGCAAGGGTTTTGCAAAGTTAATGTTCCCTATTCTTTGTTCGATGGATTTACTTTCTCTGGACACAAAATTGGTGCCGGTATGGGATCTGCTGTCACTTACCTCCCTAAAGCCGATTCCCACTTTCGCCTGTTTGGCGGAGGTAATCAAGAAAATGATCATAGAGCCGGAACAGAAAATACCTTTGCGATTGAATGTTTACGCAAAGTCGCGGAAATTCAACTAGAGCAATTAGAAAAGAAAAACAAACGGCTCAGTCGCTTTCAATCTCTTATCGAAGAGAAATTGGAGACCTTGGGTTGTACCATTATTGCAAAATCTTCCCATAGACTTCCCAATACGACCTTCCTCATTCTTCCCATTCAATCAGTAGATTTTTTCTTACTTGGGATGGAAGAAAAAGGAGTTTTGGTCTCAACGGGTAGTTCTTGTAAGTCTAGAGCCAGAGAAGCCTCCAAGTCACTTTTATATATGGGTTACTCAGAAGAGGAAGCCTTGCGATGTATTCGTATTTCTACCGGTTATTTCACAACAGAGGAAGAAGTGGATGCTTTACTCGTCGCAATAGAAGACTTACTTCAGAAGTTCCGATAAAATCGAATTACAATGAAACTTAGAATTATCGCCAAATACTCGATAGATGGGAAAACAGATGGAGAATGCATTTGGGAAGAAAAACAAGAAAACTTTGGAAGTGTAGAAAAAACAACCAAGTTCTCCGGTAAAATACTCAGTGAATTCCAGAAGGATTGGTCACTTTTTGTTGAAAGAGTTCTTTCCCAAAATTTGAGTAAAGAAGAGTTCTTAGCAAAATTGGGAAAAAAATCAGATAGTTTGGAACAAATTGTTTTTGGAAAATCCCTTCCTTTTTGGCGAAATCCTGGTTTTAGAGGTTCTATCCAAATTCTTATTGATCCAGAATTTTCGCCCATCCCTTGGGAGATTTTGCGCACCCATAAAGGATTTTTATTCCAAGATAAGGATTACCGCAGAGGAATTCGAATCGAAACCAATCAAAAAGAAAACGGACAAAAAGCTGAAGGCATCCTACTTGTCTGTAACCCAGTAAACCAAAACTTAATTACTACAGTAAATGAAGAATGTAAGATTTTATACCCAATCCTTGAAAAAAAGCTCAAACTCCGCATCTTAAAAGAGAACCATCTAACGAGAATCAGGTTTATAGAGGAAACCAGTTCGGTAAAGTATCTGCACTATGCCGGCCATACAGAAAAAAAAGGGATCCCTGTCGGAGAAAAGGAATTTCTAAATTCGAAAGATCTTTCAGCACATTCTTTTTCCAATTTAAACTTAATTTTTTTTAACAGTTGTTACTCTTCTTTCGATTCTTATGAGCAGTCAGGACTAACTACGGGGTTTTTAAAAGCGGGTGCCAAAGAAGTAATTGGATTCTTATTTCCCGTAGAAACCAATATGGCCAAAGACATTGGGATCAAATTTTGGAAATACTTTTTAAAAACTAAAAACTCACACAAATCTTTAGAGAAAATTAGGAAAACTTTATACAAAGGGTCAGCAAAAGAAATAATAACAGCCATTAGTTTGGTTCATTTTTCTACGCAAAAACCAACTTCTCAATCCAAACGTTTTCTAGGCATAACATTTGTTTTGCTAATTTTATTTTTTTTCATTGTTTTTTCAAGAGAAAAGAAAGATCCTATCAAGGTAAAGAGTTTCGATGTTTCAGAACAAAAAAACGTTTTAGAAAAAAAACAAAAAAATTCAACCGTTACACCCAAGGACCCTGTTCTGGATCGAATCTCCCGTTTAAAAAATTCAGAATTCCGTAAAATGGCAGCATCCTTTTTGACAACCAAACACGAATTACTAGATGAATCGCAAAAAAGAGAGTTGTTAGACTCTATTTTTTCCAAAGATATATCCGAAGAGAAAATGTATTACGAATTCAAAACTCGGAGTGGATTTTGAAACCACTCACGAAAACTTTAATTCTACTGTTTTGTATTTCTTTTCCTCTGATTGCAGAGTGGTTTCCTAAGTCCAAATCCTTCGATGAAGTATGGAATGCATTTGATTCGAACCAAAATCTACTCAGCCAAGCCTACGGAATTCAAACTCGGGATATGATCCGAGCTGAAACTTTTGCAGAAGAACAAGACTTTTTATACTATTGGAAGGTTTGTAATCAATCGGAGATCAAAGACCTAACGGAAATCCTCCGGTATATTTCGTTTTATGATGCCATTCTCACCGTAAGGCAATGTTCTGAAGCAAACAAAGATGAACTAACACAATTAGAAAAACAAACCAAGAAAAAAATCTTTGATTTGATTGTATTACCCAAATTAGAAATTTTAGAATCAGAAATTACAAATGAAGAACTCATCCCACTCATAACAGAACTAAGAAAGGAATGGGAAAAAACAATATACATATTTTCTAATTTATACAAATCGCAGGAAGTTTTACTACTAGGAAAAGAGAGAGAATACACGCTTGCAATCAACCGAGTTTTGTATTCCGAAATGCCGGAAACTAGAAGGAAAACATTGATCCTCCGACTTTTGCAGGATATGAAACAACAAAACAAAAACACCTACCAATTGTTTTATTATTCAAAACAAAATCCTTGGTCTGCATCCAATTTAAATGAAGAAAACTCCGAGTCAAAAAATTTCTTTCTCTCCTTAATCGACGAATGGAGGTTAGATCCTGATTTTGATCCAGAGAACCTTCCTTCATTGAAAGAATTTCACACTTGTTTGGAAGAAATTCCAACTACAAATCAGAAAATTCGACTATTAGGATTTTTCGGTTTTTTCAGTGACTACGGCCGTTTCACTACAAAAGACCAAATATCTTTTTCGCAACCAAACCAAACTCGTGTTCGGTTTATTCGGCAAACTCTTTTTCGTTCGCATCATTTTCAAAAAAGATTGGAAAATGTACTGACATCTTGTAAAAATTCCGTCCAATTCGTAAAAGAACTATGAGTGATGAGATTCGGAAGTTAATCGACAACTGCCTTCTTGGAAAACGTACTGCTTGGCAAGAGTTGATTCGAAAATTCCACAGACTCATCATTGGTACTTGTGCGCACTATGTTCCCCGCGAAGAAGTCACGGATACCTCGCAACAAGTGTATCTAAAACTTACAGAAAACGACTACCATCTCCTCCGAAAATTTAAAGGAGATAGCCTTCCTGCATTTATTATCTATTTAAGCGAAATTTCTAAAAATATAAGTATGTCTCAGACAAGATCCATTCGTCGGTATGAGTATCGCGAGGGAATTTCTTTGGATTTGAGTATCGATATTTTAGATGATAGACAGAACCAAGAAGATGTCTTTTTTGCATGGGAAGAAAAACGGGAATTTTATGACCTCATCGAAGGATTGGATGAAGCTCATAAAGAGATCCTCATCTTAAGGCTCAAAGGATACAAATTCAAAGAAATTGCCGAAATCCTGGATGTTCCACTAGGAACGGTCCTCGCTCGGGCCAATCGAGCGAAAGAAAAGATAAAAAAAATCGTTACAAAGGAAATAAAGCCTTAGCGGGGGGAAATAAATACTATGGAACCAAAAGATCCGAATGAATTTATGAACCGACTCAAATTAAAAGAAGCCCTATACCTCATGTCCCAAGGGGAAGATGCGGACTCACCTACAGTTGATCGGATCTTAAAAACCGTTCTTCCTGAGTCGAGCTCCACCATTCAAATCTACTTACAATTGGTCAAAAACCAGTTGAAACTCATCACAAGCGATCTGGTAGAGGTTCTTTCTCTTTCCCCGGACCTAGCTTTCCGTGGGGCAGGAAATACTACTGGAGGTGCTTTCCGTGTCCACAGACAAGTGGGTGGGCGAGATCTGGATTTTATTTTCCAGCCCAATGCAGAGAAAAACCAGGTTTTCCTTTCGGTGGAGGCTTCCAATTGTGAACGTCTCTCGGCCAAATTGTTTTTGGATGGAACTCCTGTAGAAACCCTACCGAAACTAGGATCCCAATCCATGTTCGATTCCCCTATCACCCTGGATTCCAGCCCAGAGCTTGCCATTTTTGAATCCGGCAAAGAAATTGGCCGGTATCATTTTATGTTACAATCGTAATTTTTTTTGTTGGGATGCAATAAAGTCGCAGTTTGCAGTCATTTATTGTGTGAGAAATGTTCCTTTTTTTAGGAACCTACTTTCTTTTCCAAACTAGTTCACACTTCAAAATCCCGGCGAAAGTCGGGATTTTTTTTATGCGTTCACTCGGAAGTAAATGACATCCCCATCTTGAACAATGTATTCTTTCCCTTCGACACGGAGTTTCCCTTCGTCTTTTACTTTGGTCGCATCCCCTGTGCGGTCGATGTCTTCATAACGCATCACTTCGGCTCGGATGTATCCCTTTTCAAAATCGGAATGGATGACACTGGCAGCCACAGGTCCCGTACTTCCCTGGTGGGTGGTCCAAGCTCTCACTTCTTCCACACCCGCAGTAAAGAAAGTAAGAAGTCCCAGGAGTTTGTAAGAAGCACGAATCATTCGGGAAAGGCCTGATTCCTTTTCACCGATTTCTTCTAAAAAGGCAATTTGGTCTTCTTTTTCTAAACCAGAAATTTCTTCTTCAAAACGACCACATAACACAACCACAGGTGCTCCCTCTTTTGAAGCAAAATCGATGATGATTTTTACCAGTGGGTTTTCGGATGTTTTAACATCAGTATCTAAAATATTAGCAACGTATAACACAGGCTTAATGGTAATGAGATTAAATTTTTTGGCGATTTTTTGTTCTTCTTCGCCTAGGTCTACCGTGGATGCACGATTTCCTTTTTTTAAGGCATCCAGAATTTTATCCATTACTGCCAAAATTTCTGTAGCTTCTTTGTTTCCCGTTTTAGCCGTTTTTGCCACACGTTGTTGTTGTTTTTCTAAACTGTCTAAATCAGCAAGGATGAGTTCATAATTGATGACAGTAATGTCTTCGATAGGATCTACTTTCCCATGAACGTGGGTTATGTTTTCGTCTTGGAAGGCGCGAACTACATGGCAAATGGCATCCACTTCGCGGATATGAGATAAAAATTGGTTTCCAAGTCCTTCCCCTTGGCTTGCCCCTTTCACAAGGCCAGCAATGTCTACAAACTCGATCATAGTGGGAACGGTTCGTTTTGGTTTGTAAACTTCAGCTAAACGGTTTAACCTTTCGTCTGGAACTTCCACCACACCGGTGTTGGGTTCGATTGTACAAAACGGATAGTTGGCAGCTTGCGCTCCTGCCTTAGTGAGTGCATTAAAAATAGTCGACTTACCGACGTTCGGGAGACCTACAATACCACAATTCAAAGCCATAGGGATAGGTTTTTATCCAGAGACCGTAAGACAAGGAAAATTGCTTTCTTAGTTTTGAAATCCGGTCTCGAGATATACGGAAGTTAAATAGAAAATGGATGTAAGAATCACAACCAAATATCCCACAGAGTAAATTTTCCCAATTCGTTTCCAAGGATAACGATCATACAAATGGAGGTTTGTGTTGATAAACTCCGGAGTAGGATCTGGTGGCAGCACATCTTCACGGCCGGCCTTTCTCCAAACGAGTTGCCTTTCCCCCAAACTCAATTGGAAAAAATGTGCCGACTTTCCTTCTGTAAAAACAGCCAAAAGCAGAGTTGGGATTTCGAAGTATTTGAATGTAATGATTCCCGAAAAACTAGTGAGGATGGCCAAATAGTTAATCACTACAATGAGGGGACTTGCCGTATAACTCGAACTAAACAGCAAATACAAATAAACGATAAGAAAAGATATCGAAACATATTTGGCAATCCGAGAGAGGATTTTGTATAATTTCTGTTCTTTTAAAAAGAGATGGAAAACTTCGTTTTTCATTTTGTTTGGTTTGGAACGGAGAGTGGTTTTCCAACACGAGTGGAAAATTCCTTCGGGATGTCCGTCTCCACCCACTGTTTTTGACCTTGAAAGTCGGTAAAGCACAATCGAAAGGAATGTAGGTACATTCGTTTTTCTTCGGTCTCGGTTTCAGAATGCGAATACACAGGATCTCCTAGGACCGCATGCCCGAGTTCCCGAAGCATAACACGAATTTGGTGTCTTCTGCCGGTTAGAATTTTAGCAAGTCCAAAAGAACAGTTTTCATCTGGATGCTGAGAAAGGATGGTAAATTCAGTTATGGCTT
The DNA here is from genome assembly GCF_000332515.2 of Leptospira wolbachii serovar Codice str. CDC. Classification (NCBI taxonomy): domain Bacteria; kingdom Pseudomonadati; phylum Spirochaetota; class Leptospiria; order Leptospirales; family Leptospiraceae; genus Leptospira; species Leptospira wolbachii. Next base: position 48,036 of record NZ_AOGZ02000008.1, on the reverse strand, counting down.
TTTTTCCTCCACTCCGAACCATCTGTACTTCTTTGTTTCCGTCTTTTAAAAAACACTCAAAACGTTTCTCTTTCCAATCGGGAATACCGGAACATAAAAAAATATATTCTTTATCCGCATCCGCTAGCAAAGAATCGATTTCTTTATTTTTATCTGGATTTTTTCCAAGAAGAACAATCCCACTTGTTCCCAAATCCAATCGGTTGGCAGTACGTAAATCAGGGAGATGGAGATAACTGGCAAGAAGTCTCGTGAAGTCTTTTCGGTTGGGGTCTTTGGTTTCATGGACAGGAAGTCCGGCTGGTTTTTCTGCGAGTAAAAACTCATCACATTCATACAGAATGTTTGTGGTATAACCACCTTTCAAGCGGATCTCTCTACGCGGAGACTTCAATCCAAAGACCACTTAGACTACGAATATTGATCACTCCCGACTGAAACAAAAGATACTGTCCTTTGATTCCCACAAGGGTATCAGTGATGGGAGTTTCTTTGGTGAGTTTAAGGGATTTGATTTTCCCAGGATAGGAATCAATCGGATATTGAATTTCTGTGATTTCTTTTAGATCCAAACGATTCCAAACGAGTTTGGATTTGCTCTCAGGAGGAGAATGAAATTCATTTTTTTCTAAATGGTTTAAAAACTTACCAGCTTCCCGCACCAAATCCATGTGAGGTGGATCGCCTACCACCATCTTTTGCCAAGAAGTTTTGTCTGGTAAAAACTGACTTAAAAAATGTTCTAAAATTCCTGCATCCCTTCGTGATTCCACTTCCAAAATAGGAATTCCAAACCTCGCCCCTTGGTCTACCCAACGATTGGATACAGGATTTTCTTTTGTAATTCCCACTTTGAGTCCACTCGAGTTGGCAAAGTAAAGGGTGTGTTTTTTAAAACAATTCTTTAGGCCCCAGTCTGGTTCCCGACAAGTTCCTTTGTGGTGGTGGCAAGTTTCGGGCCTTAGGATACAAAGATCGTTTTCGGCTAATTTCGTAAAACAAGTGAAACAATGGCCTTGGCTAAAAGACTTCTTTGTTTTTTTTCCGCAATGCAAACAACGAATTTCATCATTTGTGGAAAGGGTAATTTTTTTTCCAATCCAAGACTCCACTGGACTTTCCGAAGTAGATTCAATGGCAGTCAGATCTTTTTTGTCTACTTCAGAATAGGTAGCTGTCTCCCAAAAATAGGAAACAGGTTTAAGACCTTTGTGAGACATTTTTCTAACATAACCTTGGATGGTTGGCATAATTTAAAAGGAATACTCTTTTACTTCTTCAGGAAAATAATCTCTGTTCACATTCACAAAAAGTAATCCAACAAGGCTTGGAATCGCAATTGAAGTGTCCCATTTGAAAATAACAAGACTTTGGCGAAAAATGTAATGAGAAATCTGTCCTTTGGGTCCGTAAAAGAGTTTCAATTGGTCTTCCCCTTCCCCGAGTAAGACTACCTTTCCATTTAGGTTTGGCGACTTTTGTTTGATGAGTTTGATCATGACCTTGCCACCAGGATAAACATCTTCTGGATCGGAGGCTTCTGTGGCTTCTCCTTCGTGCACACCGGAACTCGGAGCCACTTCCAGTGTTGTTCCTTCATAATCCAAATAGTTGCAAGGAAAGTCTCCAGGCATATTTGGAAAATTTTCAGAACAGGGAGTATAAGCCGATTCCTTTTCTTCTCCCTCTCCATAGGTAACAAGAAGCGTAGAGCGAATGGTAGCAAAGGCCACTGATTTCAAAACCTTAGCTGTTTTGTTTTTCGGAACTGTTTTTAATTCTTTTTCGGAAGCAAAAACTGTAAGAGCAAAAAGAAAAACTAAAAATGTAAATAGAATCTGTTTCATGATAACCTCAGTACAACAAATAAGGAGCGATTTTTTTAGATTCGTTTTCTTCTTCCGATAAGTAAGTTTTATGGAAGTCAGAAAAACTTTTTCCTTCATTGATAGAAGTTCGGAAATGATCATTTCCCCAAAGTTGGTCTACCCAATGGTTTGTGGCACCCTTACTCCATTTAAAATCACCTGGATAAGTTTCTTTCATGAGCCTGATCAGATCATAAGCTAGTTGGATAGGATCATAGTCCGGGCGAACCAAATTCATTCGAAGGCCCGAACAGATTTTACCTTTATGGGGACCAAAGGTGGGTTTAAAATACACAGGCGAAAAATAATAGGATTTGTTTCCAAGACTTCCGAGTTTGTTTGCCAGTTCCTCTGGGTTTGTCATCCAAGGAGCTCCAAAGTAAACAAAGGGGGCTTGGGTTCCCCTGCCCACAGATACATTCACTCCCTCAAGTAAAACTAAGGAAAGATAGTTTCTGGCCGAGTCCACCATCGGTAAGTTTGGTGAGGGTGTGGTCCAAGGAATTCCCGTGTCTTCAAAATACATGCCACGGCGATAACCCTCTACAGGAACGATAAGAACATCCACACTGTCTTTCAAATATTCTTTATTATAAAACCGGGTAGCTTCACCGATTGTCATCCCCGTGATGAGAAGTGAAGGAAACTCACCTGCAAAATTCAAATTGCGCGGATACATTTTTTCGCCCATTGGCGGAAGGTGCATGGCGACATGGATATGATCAAGAACGATGAGTTTGGTTTTGGTATTTTTCATCGCATCCATAAGTCGCTTCAGAACACTCAAATAAGTATAACAACGCATTCCTACATCTTGTACGTCAAAAACCACATAATCCACTTCCTTAACGAGATCCCTAAGTTCCGAATCTTTGATCCGATAGATATGGTATAAAGGACGATTAAAAGTTGTGTCCATTGTAACAGGCGTTTGGCTAAATTCCTCTTCCAAACCTAAGAATCCATGTTCAAGTCCTATCAAATGTTCTAGAGTAATTTTATGTTTTTCTAAGGATGTGATGATTTTTTTTGGATTGGTTCCAATTCCGGAAGGATTGGTAGCAAGCATCAATTTTTTTCCCGCCATGGTCGGGAGGACTTTTTCATAAAAAATGTCCGAAGAGACCCGCAACTTGGAATCATTCGGGTGAACACGAAATTGCGGAACTGTGTTCCCATGGCAAGCAAGGACGAGAAAGCAGAGAGAAAACCTAAAAAAGTAATTGGTCATGTAAGTATATGTTTCTATAATATAGCAAATCTTCAAGGAGAAATGTCCTTCATGTTCAACCGACTTCGATTGGCTCCCTTAACCGGAGTTCTCATCCTTACTATTTTGGCATGTGCCGGATCCAATTCAGCCCAGAAACAACCCACACTTCCTGACAATGTGGTAACAGCGATGGGAGAGGCACCTATCTACCAAGGAGACTTGGCTCTTGCTAGGAACAAGGCTTTGAAGGATGCGAAACTCAACGCTATCCGCAAACTCGTAGGGGAACAAATTACAGAAAAATCGGGAGTGTCTGACGGCCAATCGCTCGGCTCTAAACTCTACGGTAAAACAGACAGTTTCGTAAAAAAATACGACATCCTCAGTGAAGAACAATGGAAATTGGACACCCAAGACATGATCCGTTTGAACGTACGCTGTGAAGTGGAGGCAACCAAACTTTCCACTGCGGTAGATGCCCTCCTGGATGATGTAGGGAACCCTAGGATCGCTGTCCTTGTCCAAACTGTGGTCAATGGAAAGTCTTATCCTATTGGATCGGCAACAAATATTGCGGAAGCAGAACTCATAGAAAAACTCCGCACCAAAGGAAACAAGGTTGTAGATAGTTCGCAGCTCACAGCCTTACTCAAAAAAAATCCTAGCCTTGCGAAACTCGACCTTACTTCTGTAGAGGAAGGAAGTCCCCTCCTCACACTCGCACAAGATTCAGGTGCCGAAGTTTTGATTATCGCGAAGGTAACCACAACTGACCAAAAACCGGTGGTTTTACCTGGTGGGAAAAAAACAGATTTTTTAAGTTCGGCCGCCACAGGTCCCTACCGCATCATCCAACTTTGGGGGGATGGGAAAATTTTTGGATCTGGAAGTTTGGAAGGACGAGGGGCTGACATCACTCAAGAAGTTTCGAGAGAACAAGCCGTCAAAGATTGGGCCAACCTGGTTTCAAACAAAGTAGGAAAACAGATCAAAGATGAATGGTTCAAACTCACAGAACAGAATACTGTTATCTTAAAATTCAAAGGACTCGGACTCGAAGATGCCATTAACTTCAAAAACGATTTGATGGAATACACTTCCGTAAAACAAATCAATGATCGCAAAACAGAAGTTAACGGATCGGAATGGGAACTCACCTATCCCGGAAAAGAATCTATGTTTGCAGAAGAATTGATGTATAAAAAAGATTCGAGTTTTCGTTTTTTAAGTAGCAAAACTTTGAGTATCAATAGCTCTAAACGAGGTGTTGTGGAAGTCGAATTTAGAAATAAATAAAACTAAAGTAAAACTCAATTTCCTTTTCCTGCAGAGAGAAACAAACTAATCTCTGTAGGATCAAAGGGTTTGGAAAAGTAACGAGCCACCTTTTTCTCGCCAATTGCCTTCTCTATATCAGGCGTTAAGTCATATCCAGTCAGAATACAATAAGTAATATTGGGACGGATCTCTTGGGCTTTTGTAATGAATTCTAAACCATTCATCTTAGGCATCCGCATATCACTGATAACAAATTGAACATCTTTGTTTTCAGATAGTTCTTCAATTGCCTCTTGTCCAGATTGGGCCACAATCACTTCATACTCATTACGGAAGTATTCACGAAACAAATACAAATTTAGGATTTCGTCATCCACATAGAGTAACTTTTGTTTGGGTTCCGATGGGTTCATACTTGCACGGGAAGTTTGATCCGAAAAATAGTTCCCTTCCCCCATTCCGATTCCATCTCAATAGAACCTTCATGATCCTGGATGATCTTATAGGCGATCGGTAAACCAAGTCCAACTCCCTTCCCTGGTTCTTTCGTTGTGAAAAAAGGATTTCGTATTTGGTTTTGGTATTCCTCTTTGATCCCCACTCCTGTATCCGAGATAACTACAACGGCAAACTGGGAATCGCGATAGGACCTAACACCTAAGATACCCGACCTTCCCTCCATGGCTTGGATGGCGTTGGTGAGTATATTTAAAAATGCTTGGTGGATCTTTCCGGAATTGCCTTTTACCACCAAGGGTTGTGAGTGGAGGTTTGATTCCACCGAAATTCGATCCCGAAGAGAATGACCAAGCATCACAAGACAGTTTTCTAAAATATCATGTAGATCAAACCTTTCTTCTACAGAATCCCCACTTCGAGTGAACTGGTTTAAACCCTTCACAATTTTGGAAGTGCGTTCCACTCCTTCTTTGATTGCCTCTAAATACAATTTCGTTTTTTCCGATTCTAAGGAAGAACCTTCTAAAACCTCACGAACTCCAAAATACCCACCAAGGATAAAGTTTAAAGGATTATTGATTTCATGGGCAATACCCGCAGAGAGTAAACCAAGGCTTGCCATTTTTTCGGATTCGATCAGCTGGTTTTGTCTTTCCCTAAGTTCGTCTAACGTTTGCTTTAGTTCGCTAGTTCTCTCTTCTACAAGAGATTCCAACTCATGATTGTTTTGTTCCAACCGAGTCTCATATTCAGACCTTTCCAATTCGGCAGCAATCCTTCCTGAAAAAATTTGGAATAAAGTGAGGATTTGGTCTTTGTTATGGATTGCTGTTTCAAAGAGACCTACAATCAAACCAATCACTTCTTTTTTGGAATTGAGTAAGGGAGAGCCAATGTATCCTTCTATCTTCATCTCAATGAGAAGTTGGTCGAGGGGAAAGAATTTTTGCACCTCAGTGGGATAGTAACAAACAGAATTGTCGAATACCTGCGCACAAGGTGTATCTTTTAAAGAATAGGCCATGTTTTCGGCAATCACTCCCTTCGCCACAAGAGTGATGGTCTTTGATTCGTATTTTTCCTTATCGAAGATAGCAATAAAGGTATAATCTGCTTGGATGGTAGATGCTAATTTGAGTGTAAGCCTGTCTAAAAACTCGTTCCCAAAAGTATTGGAAACGGCTTCAATGATATCTGAAAGGAGCTCACCTTGAATCATAAATTTATTTCCAGAAGACCAAAAACAAATCTTTGGTCAATCCAAATCAAGGTGCCTGGGAATCCGTCACAAGAGGTAGGACTGTTTTTTTGACATCAAGCAGTGGCCCTAGTTCAAAGATGGATTCATACCCATAGGCTTTTAGGGAGTTGTAAGTAGAGAGATTCAAAGAGGCCGCTGGACTCTTGGCCGCAAAGGCTTCTTGGTTTCCTTCAAAGTTATTATTACAATAGATTAAAATTTTGGATTTTTTTTCCGGAATAATTTCAGCTAACGATTCTTTGGTGAATTCAGTAAAAGGGAGATTCTTTGCTCCTTGAATGTGCAAAAGATGGAACCGGTTTTCACTGCGTGCATCGAGCAAAACAACACCTTCCTCCGACATCAACTTTAAGAACTGATCTTCCGTTAGGCGGTGTGTTTCTCTCTCTCCTTCCGAACGATTGACTATCCTTTTAAACTCACCATAATCAATGAGTTTGTTTTCTATCGGAACAGGTTTTGATTTACCTTTTTTCTTTTTGGAAGATTCCGAAACCAGGGGAATAGTAACAAGTACGAGTAAAATCAAAACAAACGGTTTCATGATTGAATCTCCTGTAAAAATAGACTTAGAGTGTATAAGGATGGCTTGGGAACTCAAACCTTTTTTCGACTTGCCAGGGGAATTAAAGGATTTGTGATACATGAATGAGCGCACTTAGAGCAATTATCAAAACAAACAAAGGCGAAATTCGCATCGATTTGTTTCCGGACAAAACACCAAACACTGTAGCCAATTTCGTAAACCTAGCACAAAGGAATTTTTACAATGGACTTAAATTCCACCGAGTCATTGCAGACTTTATGGTCCAAGGCGGATGCCCCCTAGGAACAGGAACTGGTGGACCAGGTTATAAATTCCGAGATGAGTTTGATTCTAGTTTAAAACACAACAAACCAGGGATTCTTTCCATGGCCAACGCAGGTCCAGGGACCAATGGCAGTCAATTTTTTATCACTCACGTTCCTACACCATGGCTTGATGGAAAACATTCTGTCTTTGGTGCTGTAGTGGATGACTCCGACCAAGAAGTAGTCAATGCCATCCGCCAAGGGGATGTGTTGGAATCGATCACCATCGAAGGAGATACAACTTCTGTTCTGGCAGTGGCTAAACCACTTTTGGATGAGTGGAACCAAATCCTCGATTCTAAAAAATAAAGATTGATTCTCTCCTTTTGTTTTCGAAAGTCTAAAGATCATGAAGACAAAAGGAAAAGAAAAACAAGTCTCCCAAATCAAACTGGCTTCTAGAATGATTTTTTCTATGAAACCAACAAAAGTAAAACCCTCTAAAAAACTCTATTCTCGAAAGAAAAAAGAAGACCATTCGGGAATAGAGTTTCTACTTTCTCTTCTCACTTAGTTTAAAGCTTTACCTCTCCATCTCACTCCAGGGATCTCTTCCCAGTTCTTCTTCCTGTCCTAAATCCACTAACATCAGTCTTTCGAGTTCCGCATTTCTCTGTTTGGCAAGACTCATGTACTGCACACGGTCTCTTCTTAAATCAAAAAGTTCATGAAAGGTCTCATCATCGTGTTTGAGAAATAAATTCTTTGCCTTTTCTGCCGTATAGGACCTAGTACCGAGTAGTCTCAATACATCCCTTCCCATAAGGACAGCCGTTTCTCTCGTTTCTCGATAGATGTACTGAACTCCCATTTCCTTCAGGTCATAGGCACCTTCTCTGTCTCCTGCCCTTGCCACGATTTTGATCTTGGGATAGTGTTGGCTCACGTTCCGAATGAGTTCCGCCTGTTTCTCTGGATTGTCTAGAGCCGCCACAAGGACTTTTGCATGTTCTAAACCCGCCGATTCCAATAACTCCAAACGAGTGGCATCTCCAAAATAGACTTTAAACCCAAACCGACCAAGCATCTCCACTCGATCCGCGTCAAAATCTAAAATGGTAATTCCGATGGCGTTGGAACGTAGGAATCGACCGAGCATGTTTCCAAACCTTCCAAACCCGCAAATGATGACAGGGTTTTCTTGTTTATGGATGTTTTGTTCTGTTTGTTTTTTGGGAATTTTGGATTCCAAAAATCCAAAAATGGTTTTCTCATATAACAAAAGTAAAACGGGAGTGAGGGCCATACTGACGGCCACACAAGCCACAAGGATGACTATAGTCTCTTGTTGGAAAAGGCCCAAACCTTCTGAATATCCGAAAAGCACAAAAGAAAATTCTCCCACTTGAGAGAGAGCTAAGGAAAAATAAAGATTTTGATCTAGAGGAAGTCGAAAAACAAGTCCCAGTAAAAAAAGAACTAAGGCTTTCGTAAAAATAATTCCAAACACAATTCCTAAAATTTTGGATGGACTTTCCATCACAACGGGAAGATCCATCGAAGCCCCAACACTTAAAAAAAATAATCCTAAAAGTAAACCTTTGAACGGCTCTATATTACTTTCTAACTCATGACGAAACTCACTACTAGCAAGGACCACTCCCCCAAGAAAAGTCCCGAGGGCAGCGGACACTCCCACAGAACCCATAAGCACTGAGATGGCAATGACGAGTAACAAACTAGCACCAGTAAAAATTTCCCGATTTCCTGATTTGGCGAGTAAACGAAAGAAGGGACTGAGTAAATACTTACCAACAAGAATGATTCCAATCACAACAGACAGTACCACTAAGGTTTTTACATAACCTGGCAAATGTTCAATGAGAGAATGCCCATGAGAGGAAGTTGTGACTTCCGAATCACTTAACATAGGGAAGATGGCAAGAATGGGAATCACTGCCATATCCTGGAACAAAAGAACTGAAAAAGCGGCTTGGCCTGAAACGGATTTCATGAGGCCTTTTTCTTTTAACGTTTGTAAAACAATGGCTGTAGAAGATAAAGAAAGGATAAGACCAAGAGCCAGGGCCGGCTTCCATTGGAAACCAAATCCAAAAGAAAAGGCAGCAGTAATTATTGTGGTGAGAATGATTTGTAATCCGCCGAGTCCCAGTAACCAAAATTTGAGCCGCCAGAGAAGGTCCAATTCCAATTCTAAACCAATAGCAAAAAGCATCATCACCACGCCAAATTCGGCAAAGTGCAACATATCTTTTCCTTCTGTTCCTACAAACCCAAACACAAAAGGACCAATCACAATTCCTGCAATCAAATACCCAAGCACCGATCCAAGACCCAGCCTATTTGCAATGGGAACAATGATAATGGCACTAGTGAGATAAATCAGAGCTTGAATAAAAAAACTAAGTTCATTCATAAATGCCACCTAACAATTGATTAATAAATTTAGAATAACGGTTGGATTCCTTTTGTAAATCCAGCTCAGTCAACTGAAAAGTTCCTTGAACCAAAAAGGGTTTTAGAAAATCCATACCGCAGAGTTCGGCGGTCCTACGAAAAGGAAGAAGAAAATCTTCAGTCTCATACCCATGAAACCCACTCTTCGAATACGCATCTTTTGAACCACCCGTTGTAATGACTTGTATCCATTTTTTTCCAGACAATTGGTTGCCCCCAGGTCCATAAGCCCAACCATCCTCAAGCACCATATCAATCCATAATTTCATGAGTGGAGGGCAACTATACCAATACAAAGGATGTTGAAACAAAATGATTTGGTGGTCTGCAATTAAGTTTTGTTCTGCCTTTACATTGATAGAAAAGTTAGGATACTCCTCATATAAATCATGTAAGGTGATATTTTCCGAATTTGGGATAGAATCCAAAAGCATTTGATTGGCTTTCGACTTCTCAAGTGCAGGGTGGACAAGCAGAATCAAAATTTTGGGCATACGGGACAAATTCACAAAAACCATAGATTGGTAAAACGTTAAAAAAAATTAGTTTTCCATTGACCTAGGTTGTAAATATCTTTCAGATTTCTTCTGTGACAGTACTTTCGCTTTTTTTCTCGACATTTGTATCCGAAGACCTGACTTGTATTGCCGCAGGACTCCTAACAAAAGAAGGGAAACTTTCCTTACCCTTAGCCATTCTCAGCACCGGACTTGGCATTTTTGTGGGGGATTGCCTTTTATATCTTTGTGGATACCTTGTTAGGCGAGGGATTGTGAAATGGAATTATCTTCAGAACCTTCAAAAGACATGGCAATCCACAAAAGTCCTCACAAATTGGAAACAACATTATAAAAAGTCAATTTTTCTTTCTCGCTTTTTCCCGGGGACAAGGCTCCCTCTTTATTTCAGTAGTGGTTTTTTTACCCTTCCCTTCTTTCCTTTTTTCTATATCAGTTTTTTTGCTGTAACCATTTGGACAACCGCCTTTGTTTATTTGGTCTATCTCTACGGGAACTTAGTCAGTTTGTATGGAAACACAAGTCATTCGATTCTTTTTAGTTTTTGTATTGGACTTAGTTTTTATCTCCTCTACAAAACCCTACGCATTGCCACAGATCCATCTGAGAGAAAAAAATTTTGGATCCTTATCAAAAAACTCAATCATTTGGAATTTTGGTCGGCATCCCTATTTTACCTTCCCCTTGTTCCCTATCTTTTGTATTTGGCTCTCCGTTACAGAGGCCTTCGTTATATCACAGCTGTAAATCCAGGGATCTTAGCTTCTGGAATTGCAGGCGAATCTAAATCAGAAATTTTAAATCTCATTCCAAAAGAGTCAGTGGCAAGTTATCTATTCCTTTCCAAAGAAGAAAAAGACTCACAGTCTCGGATTCAAAACTGGATGTTAGAGAAAAATTTAAAATTTCCCATAATCGCCAAACCAGATAAAGGCGAACGAGGCTTTTTAATTAAGAAACTAAACTCTCTGGAAGAATGTTCCACCCTCCTTCAAACCTATCCGATCGATTGGCTCTTCCAAGAATATTTAGAAGGCCCTTATGAAGTGGGTGTGTTTTATTATCGCGATCCCAGGAAAAAAAAAGGTAAGATTTTTTCCATTACAGACAAAGTTTTTCCCGAGGTTACAGGAGATGGAACTAGTAACCTAAAAACTCTCATCACAAACCATCCTAGATTTCAATTCCAAAAAGAAGCTCATATAAATCACAACAAACACCAGTTAGACAAAATTTTACTAGCAGGAGAAACCGTCTCTATCGGTTTCATTGGAAATCATATCCAAGGTTGTATGTTCCAAGATGGTAACAATTGGAAAACTAAAGAGCTAGAAACCAAATTTATCTCTATAGGAGATTCAGTTTCTGGTATTTATTTTGGGAGGTTTGACATTCGGTTTTCTGATCCCAATGAATTTAAGTTAGGACTTGGTTTTAAAATCATTGAACTGAATGGCGCCACAAGTGAGTCCACAAATCTTTATGATCCGAAGTTTTCCATTTTTGAAAGTTACTCTATTTTATTTCGCCAATGGAAGATATTATTTCAGATCGGTTATGAAAATTATAGGAAAGGTGTTTCCTTATATCCTTACAAAAAACTTTATCATTTGGTACAAAAACATAAAAAATATAGGGAGAACTTTTCCAATCGAGATTAAAGTTTAATCTAGAGGTCTAAACCATTTTGATCCTTAAGTTTTCTCTACAATAAAGGACTTCAGTCTATATACTTATTTAAATAAGGAATCTTTTTTCTTTCAACATACAAAAGATAAGTAGATAAGGAAAACACAACTAAAGCCAAAAAGAAAAGAAGCCCTCCATCACCTTGGACCACGATCCCCAAAAATACAAAATGAGACAATACAGCACCTAACATTAAATTAAAACCCATAAGGGCCCCAAACCAAACGAAGCGAGGAATTAACAAAAACAAAACACATAAGGTTTCCAAAACAGCAAGCCCATACCTTCCCCAAGGTTCCATTCCCAAAACAGAAAATATAAATTTAGATTCCTCGGAACCAGAAAATTTAAAATACAGTGTTTGCCCTATGATCAGCACTGCTACAAACCTAGCAGAGTGAAAGAGCATGGATCGAATTCCCGGTAATTTCATTTAGAACCCTCCGCCAATAGAATTTCTTTAATTTCTTGAAAACTTGTCCAGGGAATGAAATGGTTTTCTTCCTTTAGGATTTGAATCCTATGTTTTATCATTGGTTTCCATTTCGTAAAGTAATAAATGTTCTCCAGGGGAACCAACTTGTCCTCCTCTCCATGGACGGAAAAAATATCCAAAGGACGGTCTCCCAATATCGTTGTTAGTTGTTCTAGATCAGACTTTAGTGTATACATCTCTTCATTGCTATGGATCCAGGACTTAGGAAGGATCCATTGAACAAAGCCGAAACTTGCCAATTTGTTGTACCAATACAACTCCTCTAAACCAGGGTCAGCAGGACTAGAAAGTAAGATGCATTTCCAATCAACGGGATAGGAACGATCCTCCTCCATCGCAATGATAAGTGCAACAGGTCCACCATAGGAATGACCAACAACAATAGCTTTATCAAAAGAGAATCCTTCTTTTTTTAAATAATTGAAAAGCGTAAATTGGATCGCTCGGCCTTGGGCAAAAATATTCGGAAGAGATACTTGGTTCATAGACTTTCCGTAACCCAATCGGTCTGGAACTAAAATACAAAACTGAGTTTGTAGATCTTTGTCATTTAGGTAGGACAAAAAGTCCGAAGAAGAACCGGGGGATCCATGAATGAAAACCAGAAGTTTTTTTTGTTTTTACATTCATTGGATAAAAAATGAATTTCGGTTTGTTCTGATTGTAAGGTAAAACTTCGAATCGGTTCCTCACCTTCTACCGACTGGTTAACACAAAACAAAAATGGAAAAAAGAAAAGAGGCAAAAAACAAATTGGAATCCCTTTTCTCACCTTTATGTTCATTCTATCTCATCACTACTTGCAAAAAGAGCTCCTGATTCATAAAGGCGTTTAAAAAGAGCATTGGGTTGTTTGGAACTTAGGATGTCTGCATACTCAGGCAAAAAACCTTTTACTAAGTACATTTCAATGTCCGCTTTGTTTTTGATAGACACCAATCCACGCGGTTCACATTCGAAATATGATTTTACCTCTTCGTATACTTGGGATGAGATATTCACCTCGCCAGTCACACCAGAACTCTCTAGTCGGCTTGCTGTGTTTACCGTGTCTCCCCAAACATCATAAGCAAATTTATCTGTTCCCACCACACCAGCCACTAGTGGACCCATGTGAATTCCTAGACGAATCTCCCAAAAATCCCTTCCGCGCAGTGCATGGATTTCCTTTTGTTCTGCCATATAAGATTGGAAAGCAAGTCCACATAACACGGAATCAACGGGATTGGTCCGATTTTCATCAGGAATTCCACCCACAGCCATATAGGCATCTCCAATGGTTTTAATTTTTTCCAATTTGTATGCTTTGCACAAACGATCAAACTCACGGAAGATTGTATCCAATTCGCCGACAAGTTCTTCAGCATTCATCTTCTCTGCAATTTTTGTAAACCCAGCCATATCGCAAAAAAGAACTGATGCAGATTCATATCGTTTGGGTATGACACGAGCTTCTTTTTTTAATTCATCGGCAATGGATTCTGGTAAAATATTTAAAAGTAAGGACTCCGATTTTTTTCGTTCCACATTCAAATTCCGACTCAAAATAAAAATCAAAATTCCGGTAAGAATTTGGACAAATAAATAATTGCCACCGGCATCCAAATAACGATCCAAATCTGTTTCATAAGTGGTCACCCAATCTCTGTGATAAAATTCAGCCGTATACAATGAAGCTGCTACTAGAATATAAATGGAATAAACAATAAAGACATTGTGGTTTCGAATCAGGATGAGGGCAATGACAAGGGCCGGGATCAAATAATAATGATTTCCTCCAAGAGACCCACCGTTAAAAAACCACATAGAAGAAAGATAAAAAAGAATGGTTAAATTGAATGGCCAATACAAAGAAAAATAGATACTCTTCACTCGGCTTAAATAATACATTGCAAGCATAAGAAGGCCTGAGCCCACGTTAAGTGCGATGAGAATCACATAGTTTTCTAAATAGAGAACTCCAAACACCCCAAGCAAATTGAGGAGTCCATTCACGAGCGAAACTGTATTAAACAGTCGGTGTTCGAGGGAGTGTTTTTTAGGATCTCCGAGAAAGATGTATATCCATTTCATTGTAATTGGTAAGTATCCCTCTTCAAACGAAGTGGATTCAACCTTTTTTCTCGGTTTGGATTAGTACGAATTCAAATAGTGAAGTTGTTTACCCTTACAATACTTCTAAAATTGGTGTATTGATCGTTTCAATGTTACTTTGGCTGAAACAAACTTAAGCAGTACCAGGGGCGCTTACGTATCAAATTTTATAGAACTATATTACGTATCTTCGTATATCCCAACGAAGATACTTTTGCTTTGTTATCGAATTTATCTAGTTTAAAATCCTAACAAATTCACTTCTTCTAATTTACATTCATTTCCTTGTAGGGCAGCAATTCCATTACCATCAATGCCTGAGGATATAATAGATAAAGGTTTATTACAAAATGTTACCTCTCTCACATTACCAAAAGAAGCACTTAACGTAGCTGATTGGAGTACGGAAATATTGGTTAAACCTTCTTTACACTTCTCTAAAGATTCCTTTGTATAATATTTATCATCTTCAATACCAGAAACTGACTTTAAGATTTCAGGTGCTAGTGCTAAAGACAGAAAGGAATTCGCACTAGAAGAAGAAGTACTAGTTGCAGTAATAGATGGTTGGATTCTGATATATGCTGCCGTAGTACAACGGACAGCTAGACAATTTGAAGGAGCGATTGTAGTTGTCGCTGTTGTTAAAGCCAAACCCGCAGCAATTGCGCCAGCACAAGCACCGGCACTTGATGTATAAGTACAAGATGCTGTAGAACTTGTATTCGCTGTCTGTAGCACTTTAACTATGTAAGCCGTACTGGATGCAGAAACATTGGACCTAAAATATAATGTACCACCGGCCTTGGCATCTAAATCAACATAATTGTTCGCGGCAGGCAGAGTAAAATTTGCTGCGGTAGAATCATTCGCAGAACCTAAAGTTGCATTAGTTTCTGTTGGGCATATAAAATTTGTGTTGGAGCTAGAGGAACTAGTCGAACTTGCCGAGGAAAGAAGAAGTGGTAACGACAACAATCCTAAGTTACTATTCAAATCCCTAATTTGTTTTTTTGCATCCTTTCCTTTAACTCCCATCGGGGAGTAGACATTGGAACAACTGATGGAAGCGAATATCATTACTAAAAATAAAACTTTTCTCATATAACCTTCATTTTTTGACATAGTTAACATCCAAATTAGGGCTTATCTTTCGTCAAGTAATTCTTGTTATATTAAGGAATGGTTTATCTGGGAATGAGAAAATAAGAATCATTCCAATGAATCAACAAAAAAGCCCCTCCCCGAAGTATCCTTCGAGAAGAGGCAACCGTCTTTAAGGCAACTCTTGCCTTACTACAACTTAAGTGTTATTCAAAAGTCGTAATACAGAATTTGGCCGAAGACTGGCTTGCGCTAACATTGCCGTACCGCTTTGCACGAGAATTTGTTTCGTCGTGAGCGCTACCATCTCTTCTGCCATATCTGCGTCCCTAATCCTTGATTCGGATGCTTGCATATTTTCGTATGCACCCATGAGGCCTTTTGCAGTACTTTCGAGCCTATTTTGATAAGCTCCCATATCTGCTCTCTGCTTCATGATCTTGTTCAAGGCGAAGTCCGCTTTAGCAATCGCTTCATCTGCTTTTCCAGGTGTAGAGAGAGCAATTTTCACTGCCCCTTCTGACATCTTTAAAGCTTTCGAAGTCATAGTTCCAATGTAGAAACGCTCTCTTTGCCTGGCGTTTGCTCCCATGTGAAACCACATCGATGCCTTAGTTGACTTTCGAGCGAAGTCTCCTTCAAACAGTTTCATTTTATTGAACTCTGCTTGCGAAGCAATTCGATCGATCTCATCCACCAGCGCAGATACTTCTACCTGCACGAGCTGCCTGTCCTCAGGTGTGTAGATTCCGTTCGATGTCTGGATCGCAAGGGTCCGGATTCGTTGGATGATTTCCGCCGACTGGTCGAGGAAACCCTCTGCAGTCTGGATGAAACTCAGTCCATCTTCCGTATTCCTTTCGGCCTGACGTAAACCACGAATTTGTGTTCGTAGTTTTTCCGAAACAGCAAGACCAGAAGCATCATCACCGGCAAGGTTAATCCTTTGCCCAGTGGAGAGGTTCCTCATGGTCTTATCTACATCCCATTGTGTAAACTTGAGAGCACGATGTGATTGAATCGCACTCATGTTGTGATTGATAATCATTGGCCTACACTCCTTTGTGTATAACCAAGAACGGTATATGTTTCGTTCTTAGCCGGACAATCCCTGTCCGGTGTCAAGGATGAGCTTTCATTTTGCCACCTGGCAGGGGAAAGCCGGCTGATTATCTAATTACAACTCTTCAGTTACACTAACCACTCACTTCGTTAACTTTGATTAACGAAGGAGAGAAAGAACTCCTTGTGGACGAACATTCGCCTGAGCTAACATAGCAGTTCCAGATTGAACTAAAATCTGGTTCTTTGTGAAAGCCACAGTTTCTTCTGCCATATCCGCATCACGGATCCTAGACTCGGAGGCTTGGGTATTCTCATAAGCGTTCATGAGCCCTTTTGCAGCATGCTCAAGACGGTTAAAGTAGGCACCTAAGTTTGCTCTTTGTTTGCTAATGCGTGTTAACGCAGCATCCAAAGTTCCGATCGCATCGTTTGACTTGTCAGCTGTTGACAAAGACAAGAGATCTCCACTTTGACCTTTGAGATTCAGTGAACGTGCAGTCATTGTAGCAATGAACACTCTTTCTCTTTGGTGTTGGTTTGGTCCTAAATGGAACCACATGGAGGTAGCTCGTGATCCACGAGCAAAATCACCTTGAAGCAAATTCATTTTATTGAATTCTGCTTGAGAAGCAATTCTGTCCACTTCGTCGATAAGTTGTGAAACTTCAACTTGGATCATTTGTCTATCTTCGTCAGTATAAATACCGTTAGACGATTGAATTGCAAGTGTTCGAATTCTTTGAATGATATCATTCGATTCTTGCAAATACCCTTCCGTAGTTTGGATCAGGCTCATACCGTCTTCGGTATTTCTCTCTGCTTGTCTAAGACCATTCACCTGCGTTCTCATCTTTTCCGAAACGGCGAGTCCGGATGCATCATCACCTGCACGGTTGATTCGCATACCAGAGGATAGTTTCTCCATATTTTTGGAGACTTCCTCGTTTTGAAACTTGAGGACGCGATGTGAGTTGATCGCGGCTAAATTGTGGTTTATGATCATGGGTTTCCTCCTTGAAACTTGATCTGGCAAACGAGAGAATCCCTTCTCTCGCTTTTTTTTGTGTCTGGCTTTCAGGCCCCATTGGTGCCTAAAATCTCTATTTGTTCCCTTTGTATGTCGGTGATCGGATAAAAGAAATTAATTCGAAGAAATTGGGGTGTTTTTAGCGATTTTCGCAAGTAATTGCGATTTTTGGAGAGATTTTATCGACTTTAGCGTTTTATTTTTTTTAAAAAAAAGTTCTACTTTCCCCGTTACGAAGATCGGCCAATTCCCATTTTCCATAAGCGAATTTTGAAAAATGGGAGAAATTGTTCGGATTCCCCTATTTAGGGGCGGTTTGCGAGGGCGGAGAGAGTTTCCCAGTGGTAAGTAGCTTTTGCTTCCCCGGAAAATTTATGTTCAATTGTTTTTAGGTCTTTAAAGTTTTCAAATAAACTTGCATTTAACGCACGTATTGTGGACTCCATTGCTTGGATCCTACGTTTGTTTAATACTTCCTCCGGTTCTTTCGGTCCCGTTTCTGTTCCACCCGTATAATATGTGATGGTATCCACCGGAGCATTCGGATTTTCTTCTTCGGCATCTGCATCCGCTTCATCGGATTTTGTGCGAGGCAGCCTATATTTTTCCATGACATCTTGTAAGATGGCCACATTCCAATCGATCACGAGTTTATTTCCTTTTTCGAGAAACCAGGTTTGTTTCAAAGCAAAACGAATGTCCAAAAGTTTTTTAGGAGAAAACAATTTCCCATCTTTTGCCAAGGCTTCCACAGAATCAAAGTAAGGTGGAGAACCCACTTCACCTACTAGTTGGTAAATAAAGGCACCTGTTTCTTCCTGTTTCAAAACCTTTCTGTGGATGGGGATTTGTTCCCCTTCTCCATTAGAAATATAAATCACCACTGGTTCTCTATGGTCGAGAGAAGGATAAGAATAAAGTTGGAAGGGAACCAGTAGGCGAAAGGGATTTTGTTCAGCCAAAATAAAAAAACTAAAGAAGATAAGTAAGGAAAACCAAGACGCAAACAAAAATATAAAGTCGCGTGTGAGTTTGGTTTCTCCCGTTCCGATTTTGTAAAATCGGATGATTAAGACTTTTAAAAGTTTGCTGAGAGAACGAAGATATTCTTTAATCTTTTGAAGATGCGTATTCATGAATTCCTTTGATGACACTGCGTGCAATTTTCTTTTGGTAGTTTTTATCCCGCAGTCGTTTACTTTCCTCTGGGTTTGTTAGATACCCCATTTCCACAAGTACCGCAGGCATAAGGCTTCCTCGCAAGACGGAAAAATCGGCCTTTTTCACACCCCGCGAAGGAATGTCGGGACTCAAAGCCTTTTCATACTCTTCGGCCACAGCCGTTGCCAACTTCCGAGACCGCCTTTGGGTGACACTGGACAACATCTGGGATTGGATCTGGGAGACAACCGGGTTCTTGTGTTTTCCCACATATCGGTTTTCCAAAAGTGCCGTTTCTCGGGCGGCTTCCGTACTTGGACTTTGGGAAAGATAATACACTTCAAAACCGGCAGCCTTGTCAGAAAGCGAGGCATTACAATGGAAACTGAGGAAAATCACATCCCTTGTATCATTCAAAACTTTGTTTGCCAGTTTGGATCGGTCTTCTAACTCCACAAAACTATCGTTTTTACGAATCATCTGGACTCGGATCTCAGGATAGTATTTACGAAGATACAAATAGGTATAACGAGCCACACCGAGGCTCACATCCTTTTCAAAGGCACCGGTAGGGTCAGAAGTACCCGGATCCTTCCCCCCATGCCCTGCATCGATCACAATGGCTTTCACATTGATATTTCGTTTGGGGACAGGGTCTTTTGGGATAAGAACCCATAGTTCGGTGTCTTTAAACTCGTAACGTACATCATAGGAAATGAGATTGAGTAAAATAGCTTCCACAAGATCCAGAGGAAGATATACATCCTCCTCCTTTTTCAAAATGGCCTTGGGGATTTTGTAAATTTTACCATCCAGAGTGTAGAAACTGGACCCTAGGCGAAACTGGATATTCCCTTGCGGGGTGAATACAGACCCTACTCTTGTGAACTTTTTTAATTTGGTGGAAAGTTCGGGCATGATCGATTTTAAATCGGAAAATGCCAGGTAGTTTCCCTTTCCGTAAAGCGGAAGTTTGGCGACTTCCGCAATCAGGAAACTAGGGAAAAAACAAAAACAAAAGAGAACTAATCTTTTTTGAAGATAGAAAGAATTCGCTGCCAAATCGATTGTTTCTGTTTTTTAGATTTTTTGACTTCATTGATGTCGAAGAGATTTCGTCTTGGATCATTATTCTTTTGGTTCTTGTGTCCTGACTGGTTCTTCTTATGCGGTTGTTTTCCTTTTCCCTCTTTGGGATGGTGTCCATGTTTCATTTCATGGTGGGTCATTTTGGCTGGGTGTTTGTGATCGTCCCCACTGCCTGGATGATTCGGGTGTCCATGAGGATGGGCCATCTTAGCTGGTGGGTGGTGTTTGTCCCCTTTCCCCTTGCCGCGACCTCGGTCTCCACCAGAACGATCGCCGCGATCCCCTCTGTGGTCTCCACCACGTGTCGGTTTCTGGCCTCGACCTCCACGGTCTCCTCGACTTTCGCGTTCTTGGTATTTTTTCTCACCAGGAATGGTCTCTTCCGGAAAGGCAGGAGTGAACTCACCCTTAGGAAATTCTAAATACTCTTCGCGAATCTCCGCTGTAGGAATTTTTGAATTCAAGTATTTCTCAATTCGTTCCAATTCCGTATAATCGGTTTCGGAACAAAAACCAATGGATTGGCCTTTCCTTCCCGCACGAGCTGTCCTTCCAATCCGGTGCACATAATTTTCTGCATCTTGTGGGAGGTCATAGTTATAGACTACATCAATGTTTTCAATGTCGATCCCGCGGGATGCCACATCGGTCGCTATTAAGTATTTGTACTTTCCAGCTTTGAAATCTCTGAGGAGTCTGATTCGTTTTTTTTGATCTAGTTCGGAAGAAAGTCCAGTCGCTGTGATCCCAAACCGGCGAAGGGCAGAAACAATCTTTGGGATGTTCATTTTGTAATTCGTAAAAATGATTCCAAGCCCTTCGATTTCATTGTGTAAGAGCGAGTTTACAAGATAAGGAAGTTTTTCTTCTCTACCCAAATGAAGTAGAGACTGGTCAATCCGTTCTGTAATGACTTTTTCCGGATTGATATGTACTTCAATCGGATCATTCAAATACTTACTCGCAAGACGAACCACTTCATAACTAAGAGTGGCACTAAAAAGGAGAGATTGTTTTCTGTTTTTACATTTGTGGAAGATGTATTTGAGATCTTGGACAAATCCCATATCGAACATTCTGTCCGCTTCATCTAAAATCACCACTTTAACATTCTCTAAAGAGAGGCCATGATTTTTAACAAAGTCAATGAGCCTTCCCGGTGTTGCGACAATGATACAGGCTTTGTTGCCGAGTGCTTGTTCTTGGGACTTGTAATCGGTTCCACCAATAATGGTTGCTACACCGAAGTCGGTGAATTCCAAAAGTTTTTTGGCTTCTTCTGCGATTTGTATGGTCAGCTCTCTTGTGGGGGCAAGGACAAGTGCATAAGGTAATGCCTCTTCCTCTTCTGCCGACAAAAGTCTGTGGAGTGTAGGAAGTAAGAAAGCCATAGTCTTTCCAGTTCCGGTTTGTGCAAGGCCAGTGAGGTCGTTTCCTTCCATTGCGAATGGAATGGACTTGGCTTGGATGGGTGTGAGTTCTGTGTAGCCGATTTTTTCTAGGGCTTTTGTTAGAGACTCATGAAAGGGTAATTCGTTAAATTTCATAATGGATTTCAGTGTTTTAATTTTCTGGCGGTTAGTTCGATGGTATCACCATAAGCAAATGAGTTTGCATACAGTCGATACAGCCATTCGGGGAGTTTGCCACGAGGACTTAAGTCCCGGTAGGAGTGATACGACATTGGTCTAACATAGTTCACCTCGAAGCCGAGGATTGACAAGAGTTTTTTCAAAGAGTGGACAGAGTAGTCAAAAAAGTGGTCAGAAGGATGGGTGGCAAACCAAGCATTCGGATTCGTTTGGAAACTCGGCCCAAAACTGGAAGGAACTGCCAAATAGAGAAACCCACCGGGTTTCGTCCAAGCCTGGATTCTCTCCCAGATCCCATCAATTTCTTCGATATGTTCGATCACAAAAAAAGCGGCCACTACATCGAAAGTTTCTTTCCATTCGTTACCATCGATGGCGAGAACCGATTTCTGGTCTACAGCAAGGGAAAGCACAGACTGGGCATATTCCACTTCCTTGGGAGAAAGCTCAAGGCCCTTGGTCATATAACCGGCATTCCTTGCTTCATCCAAAAAAAATCCAGCCGCAGAACCAATTTCTAAAAGGGAAGACCCTTCTGGTTTGGCTCCTACTTTCTCCAAAACAGAAAGTCTACGTTTTGCCATGGAACGAAGGTTTGGTTCATCCTCGTAATAGGACTTTTTGTATTGGTTGCTGTATTCTTCCATAAAGTAACTGTCCCCATATTCGCGGACTTTGGCAGGAAGATACCGAAGAACGCCCGTAAGCCTACATTCTTCATAAAAATCGGAAAATTTTTTATGGGGCAAAAATTGGAATAAACTCAAAAATAAGTTCTCTTCTTTGATTCGAGAGATTTCTCATACTGCGCCCGGGCAGCCCTTTTGTTTTCATAGGCTTCGGTAAGGCTTGGGTTTAGATCAATGGCCGTTTGGAAACTCGATAGGGCTTTTTTAAATTCCCCATTTTTGAAATAACAAACTCCCAAATAATTATGGGCTTTGGAAGAAACAGAAGGTGTGACATCAGAACGAGTAATCACCGTTAACTCTTCGATGGCCTTTTCTCGGTCCACAAGGGAACCCGAATCAATGAGGATCTTTGAGAGAACGAGTTTTGATTCCATATCTTCCGGATCTATATGGGTAGCGCGAAATGCTTCTTCCTTGGCTCTTTTCGAAAGACCTGAGTTTCCGCTACTGGCATAACTCAGAGCCAGTTTTCGATGTGCGAGTTTGATTTCTTTCGGATCTTTGGAATTTTCCAAAACATAAACTAACACCTTTTCGGCGGCCGGATAGTTTTTGGTTTGGATGTACACATCTGCCAGTTTCAGTCTTGCTTCATAAAGTTCTGGTTTCCAAGCAATGGCCTCTTCGTATTCGGCAATGGCTTCCGAATAAAATCGGTTTTCCAAATAGTAGTCCGCAATGGCAAGCCTAGACTGCGCATGGTTCGGATCTAGAGCTTGCGACTTTCGAAGAGACTCAATCGCCATGGTTGGTTTTCCCGCATGTAAATAAGCAAGACCCAAATTGTAATAAGCCGATTGGTTTTTTGGATTTAAGGAAAGGGCTCCTTCGAAGGCGGTGATACTTTCCGAATACCTTTCCATTTCATCGAGGATAATTCCCAGATTCACATAAGCGGTTTCTGAATAGGTATCTCCCGGTGTTAGGCGGATGATCCGGCGAAACAGACTTTCTGCCTCCACGAGTTCCCCTTTTTTATAATAGAGTTCCGACAAAGCAAAAAGGGAATCCACATCACTTGGTTTTAATAACAAAGCTTTTTGTAAGGCAGTGATGGCCATATTGGTTTGGCCCATAGAAAGAAAGGCATCCGCAATATAACGATAGACTTCCGGTTCATTGGCATTGGAATCGAGGGCTTTTTGGAAGTATTTAGCTGCTTCTTCCGGCACTTTTTTCTTTAAATACACCAAACCTAAGTTATAGTAGGACTTAGCATCGTTTGTTTTTAGGCGAATCACTTCTCGGAAATAATACTCGGCCCTATCATAGTCTTCTCGTTGGTAAAAGATGGTTCCAAGGTGGCCATAGGACAAAACGGCCGTTTGGGAATTGGGAGCTGTCTGCACCACCTTTTGGAACTCAGCAATGGCCTCGGCCATATTTCCTTGTTTTAAATAACTAATCGCTAAGTTATATGTGAGTGTCACATCACTAGGCGCCAGAGACTGTCCTTCTTTATAGGCTTCAATGGCGCTTGCCGGATCTCCAATCTCTTGGAACAAATTCCCTTGCAAAAGCGAAACCCGGTAGTCATTCGGAGCAATCTCTTTGGCTCTCTGGGCCGCACGCCTTGCTTCTTCAAACTTTCCGGCATGTTTGAAAGCGAGAGATAAATTATAATAAGCAAAATAGTTTTTGGAATCGTATTGGATGGCTTTTTCCAATCGCTCTATGGAATTCACATAACGACCGGCTTCATCATACATCACACCAAGCACGGTAAGTGCGATGGATTTGTCTTCGTCACTTCCCGGAGAATTTAAAAATTCTTCACAAACCGTTCCCACTCGGTTCATATACCGGTTGTGGTAGGCATTGAGGCAAGCAGCGAGCTTTGGATTTACAGAATCATCAGGAAGATAGGGTTTATCGGCAAGAAGGTCGAGAGCTTTTTTATCACGAGGATGGTTGCTTAATGCTTTTGCGATCTCTTCTGGATTCTTTTTTTTCTCCAGATACCACCAGTAACCGGCGGTTAAAAATCCAAGGACGAGGAAAACAAGAAAACTCCAGAAAAGAAAAGATAGGACAGGACGGCGGGCCGTAGTCTCTGATTCGTAAGTTGTTTCTTTTTCTCGACCCAGGTTCCGTAAGTATGGATCTTCCTGGTAATAACTTGGCTGTGAGGATTGTTCCTCAATACGAAACCGGTTTTTTTGGATGGGATCCATGATGCTCTTACTGGGGTTTGTTCGCTACGATCTCCTTCTTATAGAAGGCATCAAGTAATCCGTTGATAAACTGAGCTGATTCTTCCGTTTCAAATTCTTTGGTAAGTTCCACCGCTTCATTGATGACAACGGGTGCTGCAAGGAAAGGTTCCTTTTGCAAACTCAAGATTGATAAACGCAAAATACAGCGGTTGACAACGGAAATACGCGAAAGTTCCCAATTCTCCGAATACTTCTTGATTAGAGTATCGATGTTTTTTCGATTTTCGACCACTCCTTTCACAAGAAAGACAGCATAATCCTTTTCTTCTCTAGTGATTTTTTTGTCATACCAATCGAATTTCATGGCCCTGTCTGGATCGGTTCCGACCAGGTCGATTTGGTAGAGGCACATCAGGGCAAGACTTCGCCCGCGGTGTCTAGAACTCATCCGATCTCTTTGAAAAGATTTGCCATTTCGATGGCAGTGGTAGCGGCTTCATATCCCTTGTTTCCAGCCTTGGTTCCGGCTCTTTCAATGGCTTGTTCAATGGATTCTGTAGTGATGACACCAAAAATCACAGGAACCGATCCATCGGCTACGGATCCCACTTTGGCGGCTTCCCCAGAAACCAAATCATAATGGGAAGTGGCTCCGCGAATCACAGCACCCAAGCAAACGATTGCAGAGAATTGGTATTTTTTGGACCCGAGGACACGTTTTACGGTTTGCGGGAGCTCAAAAGCACCGGGAACATAAATTACGGTGACATCACTTTCAGCGATCCCATGTTGTCTGTACGCATCCTTTGCCCCTTTCAGTAGGGACTCAGTGATAAATTCATTGAACTTCGAAACGATGACACAGTGTTTTTGTCCGTTTCCAATTCTTGAACCTTCTAATGTAGCTGTCATGTATCCAAATTCCTAGGGGGGTGTTATTTCGCAAGACGAATGACAAGGGTGATCTTTCCGTCTGGATTTTCCACAACTTCAAATCCATCTCGCTCCAAAGCTTTTTTCGCTCGGTAGATGGCCAGATTCACAACATTGGATTTCTCATCCGTCGGTTTTCGCGGTTCCAGATTCATAGGACCCCCTCGTCCTTTAAAGTTCGGAGTACCGACTATACAATCTTAAATGCCAATAGCTTTACAAGGTAGAATTGTTTTCCTCTTATGTCATATAGGAAGAAAATGAAGAAAAAGAAATCCGTAAAGAAGGTCAAAAAAAGAAAACCGGTAGTGTATACCGAGAGTGACTTTATTGTGAAACCTTCCTCTGTTCCCAATATCGGAATGGGACTATTCACCAAACAAACATTATACAAGGGAGATACCGTAGGTTTCTACATGGGTAAAATCATTACCGATGAACAGGCGGAATCGAACAAATACGTAGATTCAAAATACCTACTTTGGATTTGTAAAGACTGGTGGATTTACGGCGAAGGTCGCGAGTCCAATTACACCCGTTATATCAACCACTCCTCAAAACCCAACGCAGAACTTGTCACTTCTGTGAGATGGAAAACAGCAAGATTTAAGGTATTAAAAACGATTCCCGAAGGAATGGAAATTTTCTTTGATTATGGAAAGGACTACTGGGACAACGTTGACTTCAAACCGAAGTAAATAAAATCATAGTGCCAAACTATCTTTGGCAAAAAGCGTAAAAGGAAAAACTTTGTTTACGGTCTCTTAGAGGAGACCGTTATTTCCAAAAGAAGGTTTGGTAGAGGTTTTGCTGGCATCAGCTGCTTCGAGTGCTTCCATATAACGGATCACCGAATCATCCATACGAAACACACCTTCCGAACTTTCGTTGTGCACAAGTCGGCAAACCAAAAGGTTGGCGGCAAAGAAAAGAAGTGCGAGAACCAAGGGAAAACGATACGCAGTCGACATAAAACCCTCCGATTAGGATAAGCCTCTTACCGGAGTCTCCCCGAGCAAGAAATTTTTAGAACTGTTCTATTGGAAATCTTCAATCCGGATATCCGGAAAGGCATTGTTTTCCGTCTCGGCAGCCAAAAGAACTTCCTCATCCACAGCTCCGACAAGCATTTCCTCCAAAGCCAAAAAGAGGTTGGTATGCACATTCGTACGCCGGACCGCATAGTCCACCATGGTTCCTGTCTTCATAATAAAGGCCCAATCACTACTCTGCAAAAGAAGAAGTTCCCTTCCCATTTGTTTTAAAATCCTTTTTTGCACGTCCGTTCCCGACCCAAATTCGTGAGCCCTTTTGTGCATCCGAATGCTTAAGGAATGGATGAGTGGATAAATCCAATCGTTAGTTGGATTCAGCCACACTTCCCCATATCCATTTTCCCCCCAACTGCTCATCTTCATCTCCACCGACTGGACTCTTGGGAGAGACCGGGCAGCCTCCATGGGATGAGAAAGTTTGATGGTGTTTTGGTTGAAGTGGATTTTTTTAAATAAAAATTCGATAAACTGCGGACCCTCATACCACCAGTGTCCATACAACTCGGCATCATAAGGAGAAACAATCACCGCCGGTTGTTTGTTAGCTGCATACAATCCTTCTGCTTGGCGGATGCGGTTTCGTAAAAAATCTTCGGCATGGTTTCCGGCAGCTTCCATCGCCCAGTCCGGATGGTAGTACCCTTTGTCCTGTGTTTTGCCAGTGATCCGAAAGTATTTGATACTGGTATTGATCCGCACGCCGTTGGAATGCAAATACGGAGAGATGTCTTCCCAAGGGAGATCGTGTCCAATGTCTCTATAGTATTCTCTGTACCGAAAGTCACCGGGATACCCATCGATCGAACTCCATACTTGTTTGCTACTTTCTGGATCCCGACCAAAAGCAAAAACTCCATGCCCCACTTCCACGGGAGCATAGACTCCAAACTTGGGTCTTGGACTTCCGTGAGTGATTCCGTGAGTATCGACAAAAAAATACCGAAACCCCTCTCGGTCCAGTTCCTCTTCGAGTTTTTGTGTGTATCCACATTCGGAAAGCCAAATCCCTTTTGGGTCACGTCCCCAAATCCGGCGAAAAGTCCTTCGACCATTTCTTAGTTGGGAACGAAAGATGGAGGGTTCGGAATCATAAAAAGGAAGGAAGGCATGTGTGGCCGGGCTTGTCATCACTTCCAATTCGCCCGACTCTACAAAAGGCAAAAAAGCTTTCGTTAAGTCCCCGCCCTCTTCTTCGAAAATAGATTCTGTATCTAAAAAATGTTCTAAGTATCTTTTGGAAAGATAGTTTAGGTGAGGATCGTATGTGGTGCGTTTGGTTTCATGTTCTGCGAGAGTAATTAGGTTTTTTAAATATTTACGAAATCCATTTTGTAAATAGGGATCAGTCAACATCAAAGAAAGTGTAGGTGTAAAAGACATGGTGATCCGAAAGGGCACCGAATCTTTTTTTAAATTCCGAAAAACTCTGACCAGAGGGACATAAGTTTCGAGGATGGCCTCGTTTAACCAATTTTCTTCGATAAATGGTGTAGTATAACCCGGATGTCTAACAAATGGTAGGTGGGCATGTAAAACAAAAACCAAATGCCCTTTCACAAAATGATTCATTACAAAAGTCCTTTCCCTGACCCCGATCCATTTCCATAAGAGGATGGCCCTTGGTTTAGATCCGATTTTCCTTCCTGATTTCCTGATTTACGTGGGTTCACATAGAACTCAGAAGGATCCCCATCTTTGAAATAATACTCATCACTTCCCGGAGCCTTTGCTACAAGTCCCATCTCAATCCACTGCGGATGGATCCATTCCTTATCCAAACGGAAGGATTCGGTTCCCACCGGCAGATCCTTCCCACTAGAATGGAGGACAGAGATTTCTTTTTTTTGATAAGAAACGAAGATAGAAGTTTGGATGTCTCTTACGGGAAACATAAATTTTAAGTAATAAGATTCTGTGAAGGGAGCTAAATCGTAAAAGTCGGTACGTTCGCTTCCAAATATATTTTTGTATTCCACCTTCAATCGAAAATGCAAACCATCTGTAGAAGGAGATTCCAAATCGATTAAAAGATTGTTTAAGGTATGGGGAGAAAATTTCCAAAATACAAAGGCTTCCCGAGGTGTTCGAATAAGAACCCGAATGAGATCTTCTTGAGGAAATTCCGGATGTTTGGTAAATTTGGAATCGTTGTAAATGGATTTTGGCAGAGTGGAGTGAGAAAGAGGATTCGTTTTTTTGACGGTTTCCTTAACGGTTTTTTTGGCGACTTTCTTTGCCGCGGTGTTTACTGATTTCTCACTGGCAGTGACAACTGACTGTTTCTTTTTTGGGGCAGATTTTTTCTTTGCGCCAACTTTCTTTTCTTCATTTGCCATGTTCCAAGCTTAAAGACGAGAAACACCCTCCTTCAATTCTTTTTTATTTGACGTTTGCTTTTTTTCCAAAATACAATCAATCCATACCAAATTGGGACAAACTATGAAAATCAATTATACCTGGAAACACTTAGACCGATCCGAAGCCGCAGAGAAATATGCGGACGAAAAACTAGAACGAGTTACAAAATTCGTTCAAAAAATCGTATCCTGCGAAGTATCATTTGAAGCTATCCATGGAGAAATCAGCTCTAACTTGAAGTTACACGCTGATGGAAACAATTTTAACGCACACAACCAAGATAAAGATGTTTATGTTTGTATCGATGGATTGGAAGACAAAATCCTTTCCCAAGTAAGCAAACACCACGATAAAAAAAGCCAACACTAACACACTAATGATTCAGAAGTCGGAAGAAGCACTCACCTACCTTTCCAATGGTGAGTTTGAAACTGCCAAATCACTTTACTCCGTACTTCTGGATCGAGATCCAGAGGATCTCGCCACCATCAGCGGGTATTATATTTCCAGCTTTTGGGACCATAGACTTGATTTAATTCTAAAAACAAGAGAAGGCAAAGAAAGAGGGAAACTCCTCCTCGAGTTTTTTTCCGATTTTGAATCCGAAATCCGAAAACGTGGATTTCAAACTACCGATAGTTTTTTTGTAACCCAAGACTGTATCTTAAAAGAAGCAAGGGATCATTTGAAACTCGCTTACCAATGGGAAGGAGCCAACGCTCTCGACAAAGATCTGTTACGTGACCTGGCAGCCGGTCTTATCAAAATTAAAGATTATGCCATGGCCTTAGAAGTATTACTTTATGGGGGAAACAAACAATCTCCAGTCCTACTTTATTTTTTGGCTGAAACCCAAGTGATGACTGGGAATGAAAAAGAAGGAATCGAAACTTACCGCAACGCGTTCTTAAATGACCCCCAACTTTTTCCCCATACCATGGTTCGTTGGCCGCCTCTTCTCACACTCATCCAAAAGGCAAGTGAGATCACTGAAAGAGAAGAAGAGATGAAAGAACTTGTTCCCGTCCTTGCTTGGAGAGAAGGTGTCTTTCGTCCTTCTGTCAAAAAAGACGAGGCGACCATTCAAATCTGGTTTTCGGAACTCAAACGATTGGCTGATAGTAAAGAGAGAAGTGGTGGGTCGTTTCGTCTAGAAGCAAGGATCGAACAGTTTGCTCTGGCCATCCTCAATTCTGCTGACGACATCCGTTCTCGGGATGCCGTCCAATTTGCAAAGGGTTTTGTTTAGAATCTATCTTTCGACAGATTCAATGAGGAGGCGCAGTTCGTCTGCCGCAGACTCCCTTCCTGTTTTTTCATAATACAATTCTAATTCGCGAAGCCCATAAACTGCCCCTGGGGCTGAACGCAAATGATCGAGTAACTCTCGTTTTTGATAAGATTCACTAAGATCTATGCTTGTTGGTTCGTTTTGGTAGTTGTTTTGTTCGATGACAACACCGGCAGTGTCGTTGCCCGCAAGTGTTGGCTCTTGAGAAGTGCGGCTTACAAGCACAAACACTAGGCTTAAGGCCATCACAGCAGAAAAGGAATATTGCACCGTTCGGTTTTCGATTAGGTCCCTAAAGGTGAAGGAGATCTTTTGGTTGGGTTTGTCAAAACTGACTGATTCGAGAAGGTTTAAGAGGCGGGTGTCGAAGTCTTTGGACATTCGAGGAAGGATGGTGTCTTCCTTTTCCTTCACACGCTGGAAGAGAGAACAAATCTTATTTTCCAGAACCACGTTGTTTGTCTCTTCCGGAAAGAGACCTGGATATTGTGAACGAAACCAATCTTTTAAATTCATAAACTTATTTTTCAAAGAACCCTTCTCCCTTTTCGTCTTTCTGGATGAGGTGCTTCAAAAACTCCTTGGCCTTGAAGAGACGACTCTTAACCGTACCTACATTACATTCCATGATCTCAGCAATTTCGTTATACGAAAGATTTTCGAAATAACGAAGTTCCAAAACCTGTTTGTAGGAATCTTCTAAGAGTGCGATCTTATCCATTAGATAGCGAGACTCTTCAGAAAGTTCCAATTTTTTTTCATATCCGACACGAGAATCCACAAATTGGTTATCTCCTGAGTCATCCATGGGTTTTTCTCGACCTCTTTTCTTCTTGGCGAGCAAATCCTTGGACTTATTCACCACAATGCGGTAGAGCCAGGTATAAACCCCGGCTTCGGCGCGGAAGTTTTGGATGGATTTATAACCGGAAATGAGAGCGTCTTGGACAATGTCTTCCGCATCGTCTCCATCTTTTACCATGGAAACGGCCTTACGGAACAATCGTTCCCGAAACGGAGACACTAAAGTCATGTAGGCAGTAGGATCCCCTGCTTTGATTTTTTGGAGGAGGATTTTTTCCTTCTCCCGCAGGGTCATATTTTTGCCTTCTAGGGGGCGTGGCATCAGGCCTAGAATTTCGAATCCTAGAATTCTATCAATGTTTTTCGGTGTTTGCTTTGGCCTAGATCCGGTGAAACATAGTTTCTAGGTCTTTTCTTGTAAGTTTGATAAGTGTGGGCCTGCCATGAGGGCAAAGGGATGGATTTTCACAGTAAGACAATCGTTGTAAAAGCTCTCCGATGATGGGGTCAGAGACCTGGTCCCCTTTTTTGATAGCGGAACGGCAAGCCACACATTTGGCCATTTCATCGTAGAGTTCTCTTTCTTCGGGGTCTTTTTGTTTGAACCTCTCCCATAAATCCAAAATGGTTTCTGTTTCTTTGCCTGGATCGATATAAGATGGCACTTCTCTAATGAGAATGGTCCCCCCAGAAAATGGTTCGAGGGTGATTCCGAGTTCTAAAAACCGATGCCTTTCTTCGATCATCTCTTCTGCTTCTTCTCTAGTAAGTTCTAACCGAATCGGTGTGAGAAGGCTTTGGGATTTGTAGGCTTTGGATTTTAGATCCCGAAGGACTTCTTCATAACGAATCCTTTCATGGGCCGTATGTTGGTCGATGATATAGAGTCCATCTTCTGCTTCAGCAAGGATAAAGGTTTCAAACAAAACCCCATAGTGTTTTTTCGGAACAAATAGATTGTGTTTGGTGAGATTTTCACCTAATAAGTGCAAGTTGGCGCCAGCCCCAATCCCTTCCAGAGAAAATCCTTCCCTTCCTTCGATCGTACTCGGACCAATGAGAGATTCCCCATCAGTCTGTTGGCTTCCGAACTGGTTCCCCCCACCAAATCCAAAACCAGGGCCCCATACCGACTCCCCGTTCCCGAAGTATCCCCTTCTCGGCCGTAGGGAATGGGCATCGAAAGCCTTCGGCGCATTTCCAAAAATTCTACCGGAGTGGAGGTTCGTAAAACTTCTGTGATTCCTTGGAAAAGGATTCCTGTGATGGTTTCTTCGGATAAAAACCGAACTTCCTTTTTCTGAGGATGGACATTCACATCCACAAACTCACGAGGAAGATCAAAAAATAAATAGGCATAAGGAAAAGCCCCACCAGGAAGGAGCTCCCCATAACAACGTTTTAAAATTTGTGCTGAAAACTTTAGTTCCACCGAACGGTTGTTTACAAAGAAAAACTGTCCTGTGCGAGAGGATTTATAAAAATCAGGATGAGAGATCCATCCGCGTAGTGTCATTCCATTCCGACTGGAATGAATCGGCAAAAGATGGTTTCGTAAATTTTCGCCGTAAACAGATAACACACGTTCGAATCCGTCTTCGGGAACTACGTTTAAAACTTCTTTTCCATTCTGCAAATACCGAAACCCAATATTTGGTTCCGACACAGCCATCGTTTGTACACGAGCCCTATTTTTTTTCTCTTCCCCGGTTTCTGTTTTTAGAAATTTACGCCTAACAGGTGTATTATAGAATAAATCTTTGATTTCAATTTTGGTCCCGAGAAAGAAGGGAATCTCTTCTTCTTCCACAACTTTTCCTTCTTCTACGGTCACTCGATAGGCCGTGCGGTTTCCGGATGTCCCCGATTCCAAAACCATCCGAGACACGGAAGCAATGGAGGCAAGAGCCTCCCCCCGAAACCCAAAAGTGAAAAGATGTTCTAAGTCATGGAAGTCTTGGATTTTGGAAGTGGCATACCGTTTGATGGCAAGAGGCAAATCCTCTTTTTGGATCCCGTGTCCATTGTCAGAAACAAGGATCCTGCCGAATCCTGCGGAGTCGGTGGCAATTTCAATCTTTGTGGCACCGGCATCGATGGAGTTTTCGATGAGTTCCTTGAGAATGGAATGGGTGGATTCAATCACCTCTCCGGCGGCAATTTGGTTGATGAGGTCCGCCGAAAGTGAATGAATGATGCCCATAGGACAAACATGGGATAGGGAACCTCCCTATCCAGAAAAAATTACTAGGAATTACAAGAAGAACAGGTTCCTGTCACCACAATGTCCACATGTTTGACTTGGAAACCTAGCCCCTGCCAATCGGTGTCTGCACTGAGTTTGAGAGGTGGAACATCCAAAACCTTTCCACATTCATTGCAAAGTAAGTGGGAGTGGTCATCCAAAAAGGCATCATAACGAACCGAGTCTGATTCGATATTGAGTTTGTTTACCATTTTGTGTTCTACCAAGTATTCCAAGGAATTGTAGACTGTAGCAAAACTGATTTTGTCCGCTTTTCCTCGAACCGATTCAAAAACCATCTTCGCTGTGGGATGGCCTTTTCTTTCTCTTAGGTCATTAAAAATTAATTCTCTATGTTTGGTGAGTGCTTTCATACGATTCCCTTACCCCAACCTCACCTGCATTTTATCACTCGGTCAAATGGAAATTGGTTTTTAGAATCCTTCCAGAAATTGATATTTGTCAATACGGAGGCTTTATGCCCGCATCCATAGACAAATTTAAATCCTCTCTCTCGCTTTGGGCGAGTGGAGTTTGTGTAATTACTTATGCTTCTTCTCAAAAAAAAGGAGGAGTCACTGTTTCTAGTTTTTCTTCTGTTTCCTTAGAACCGCCGTTAGTTTTATTCTGTTTGGCCAAAGACTCTAGTGCCAAAGAACCCATCCAAGATTCGGGAAACTTCGTTGTGAATATTCTTTCTTCCGAACAAAAACAAATTTCCGCTGATTTTGCTTCTGGTTCCCTGGACAAAGCGGTTGTTTTGGAAGGACTAAACCCAGAAACACTCTCCACAGGGGTCCCCGTGTTACGAGACTCTTTGGCTTCACTCGACTGTAAAGTCGACCGAATCCTCGAAGCGGGAGACCATTGGATCTTTATCGGTCTTGTGGAAGCGGTGGCCACAAGTGAAGGTTCCCCCCTCCTCTACTTCAATCGCAATTATAGAGAACTCGTTTAAGGAAACAGTATGGAAAAAGAGAAAGTTAGTCTCGAAGATGCCAAAGAACACGGACTTACAGAAACTGAATTTGTAGAGATCCAAAAGATCTTAGGAAGAATGCCAAACTCCACAGAACTGGGGATCTTCTCTGCCATGTGGTCGGAACACTGCTCTTATAAAAATTCAATTTTAAAATTAAAAACTCTTCCTACCAAATCGGACAAACTCCTTGCTGGGGCCGGAGAAGAAAATGCCGGAGCCATGGACATTGGAGACGGCCTTGCTGTTGTATTCAAAATCGAAAGCCACAATCATCCAACAGCTGTAGAACCTTACCAGGGCGCTGCCACTGGTGTGGGTGGAATCATGCGAGATATCTTTACTATGGGGGCACGCCCCATTACTTCTCTCAACTCACTTAGGTTTGGTGATCCCAAAGAAGCACGTAACAAGTATTTGCTGACCCGTGCGGTTAAAGGAATCGGGGATTATGGAAACTCACTTGGGATTGCGGTGGGTGGGGGTGAATTATTCATCCATCCTACATTCACCAAAAACCCACTTGTAAATGCCATGACTGTCGGGATTGCAAGACATGACCAAATGGCTTCTGCTTCTACCAAAGGAATGGTAGGAAACAAAGTTTATATCGTAGGTGCGACAACCGGACGCGACGGAATCCATGGGGCCAGTTTCGCCTCCAAAGACCTCACCAAAGAATCCGAAGAAAAAAGGTCTGCGGTGCAAGTGGGCGATCCCTTTATGGAAAAACTTCTCATGGAAGCCTCCCTCGAAGCCATCCAAAAGAACCTCCTTGTAGGAATCCAAGACATGGGTGCCGCAGGAATTTCTTGTGCCACTTCTGAGATGAGTGCCAAGGGAAAAACCGGAATGGATGTGGATCTAAATAGTGTTCCTCTTCGTGAATCCGATATGAACGCTTATGAAATTATGCTCTCCGAATCCCAAGAACGAATGCTTGTCATTCCAGAAACGGGAAAGGAAGAAGAGCTTGTTTCCATCTTCCATAAATGGGGATTGAATGCCGTAGAAATTGGAACGGTCACTGGGGACGGAATCCTTCGTATCAGAAAGGATGGAAAACTCAAAGCGGAAATTCCCGCAGACTCTCTCGTTCTTGGTGGTGGGGCTCCGCGGTATGTAAGAGAAGAGAAAAGACCGGCTTACCTAGATGAGGTGACAAAGTTTGATTCCAAAAAAATTCCAGACTTACAAGCGGATACAGTTTCTCAGACCTTAAATACTCTCCTATCTTCCCTCAATATCACATCCCGAAGACCACTCTATGAACAGTATGATACAGAAGTAGGACTTGTGAAAGTAGTAGAACCTGGGGAAGACGGTGGACTTGTGCGAATTCCTGGAACCAAAAAAGGAATCGCTGTTGCCACAGACTGTAACTCTCGTTATACTTACCTAAACCCATACGAAGGCGCTCAAATTGCTGTTTGTGAATCGGCAAGAAACGTAGCTTCCACGGGGGCAGAACCTTATGGGGTCACAAACAACCTAAACTTTGGAAACCCCTACATCCCGGAAAACTATTATATCTTCAGTGAATGTGTGCGTGGACTTGGAGATGCATGTCGTTTCCTTGGACTTCCTGTCACTGGGGGAAACGTATCCTTTTACAATGAATCTCCTGAAGGACCAGTATTTCCTACACCGACCATAGGTATGGTGGGAGTGATTGACGATGTTGCCAAAGGCCTTCATACCTACCCTCGCACCAACGATGCAGTAACCTATGCACTGGTTGGAGAGTTTAAGCCTACTATTTCTGCCTCAGAATACCTTTACCGTGTTCATGGTCTAGATACAGGTAGAATCCCAGAAATTTCCCTAACCAAAGAAAAAGCTACCATTGATGCACTGATTGCCTGCCGTAAAGAAGGGCTTCTCACTTCCGCCAAAGACCTGTCACTCGGTGGCCTTCTTGTGGCCCTTGCTAAAATTGTGATTTCTGGAAACAAAGGAATCGAAGCCAATTTGGAAGGATTACAAAAAAGTATCCTACGTTTCGACGAACTTTGTTTTGGTGAAACAGGAGCTTCTTTTGTAGTGAGTTTCCTCACCAAAGATGAAGAAAAAGTAAAAGCAAAATACGAAAAAGCAGGACTTTCCTTTTATTCTTTGGGTAAATCTAGTTCCAAATCCTCCCTTTCTGTCAAAGGAAATGGATTCCAATGGGAATGGACGACCAAATCTTTAGAAACGGAATTTGAATCAGGTCTTAAAGGTTATTTCGAATAGACAAAACTAAAATTCCCGAAAGGATAGGCCGGATGCGCCTATCCTTCCTTTCTCTGGTATTGATTCTACTTTGTATCCAATGTACAAGTATCGCCAAACGACAGGAATACGAAGACTCCCTCCGAGCCTATAAAAAAGCCAATCTAGAAAAAGCCTTCGAGTATCTCCCCACGGAAGAACGAAAAGGTTTTATCGCCGTTCTCGAACGGGCTCATTTAGGATTTTTAAAAGGCGGAATCGACTACAAAAGTCTCGAAAGGATCGCAGAGGAAAGTAAAGAACGCCTTCGTTTCAGTGCCACACGTTCCTTAAAATCCTTTTTCTATATGGAAACAGAAGAAGGTTATTATGCCTCCGAAGCAGAAATCATCTACCTACACATCCTTCTTGGTCTTTATTATGTAAGAGTTGGTGATTACGAAAAAGGAAAAATCCAAGCTCGGTATGCCGGAAACCTACTCAGTGGAGAATGGAGCGCCGAAGGCCAGTTTGATGATCCCACCTTACGTTTATTACTTGCCTCCCTTTGGTTATCCACAGGTTCTATCGAAGAAGCAAAGGTAGACTTTCGTAAGGCAAGCCAACTAAAACCCCAATCCGCCGCCCTCCGAGCCATGGCCAATGAAAGGTATACGCAAGAAGGAGAATTTATCCTTATCTTTGGTGGCCCCGGTGCTGAACCTGAGATGGATCCTTCGGCCCACTTAAACTTTATCCGAGGATTACGAAATCTAAAATTCCGGCAAACAGGCAAACAATCTCAACTAACACTCACAGATGGTTCTGGAAAAACACCGCTCGTTTTAGAAAAAGATACCCTCGGTTGGTATGAACGCCATCTCGTCCGTGACAATGAAATCTCGGAACTCATCCAAGACTCCAAATACTTCCAACTGGTTTCTGCCACTGCCCTAAAAGAAGGAACCAAAGGGACTGTCAAAGTCACGGGTGCAATCCTTGCCGGAGCTGCCATTGTGGCCTTAGGAGCCGGAGTAGTGTATGGAGGGGTTAAGGTTCAGTCCAGCGAATTATCTGCGCTTGGAGCCGGTATTATGATTTTTGGCGTTAAACTCGGTGCCAAATGGGTAGAAATTTCCTACGATGATGCAAGAAGGAATATCCGAAAAGACTTAGACATCTCAGACGAATACCGTTATGTTCGATTTTTTCCTGAGTATGTTTGGATGGGAAAATCTAAGTCTGCACTCAGTGATCCCAAACTAACAACGAATCAAGAAACGCTTCCCCATGTTTTAAGCCCTGCTATGGGAAAAGTCAAGGTTCGTTTTGGTTTTTTCCCCGACAATCAAAGACCATAACCTTCCACGCGGCTTGTTTTTAAAAAATTAGTTTGTTCGGACCAAACAATTTGGTTTGTTTCCAAACTTACAAGAAAAAGTGTAACCGTGATGTATTGGATGCGTGACCCCGCTTCATAATTCACCACTTCATTGATCTCACCTTTAATCTTATGAGAAGGAGATTTAAACTTCCCCACCGACAAACGCGAATCAGCCGAAACCATTCCTGTTTTCCCAAAAGCTATTTCTGTGGTCGCCTCTTCTCTAATAGAGGTATCCACAAAAGGAACTTTGTCTTTTGTGAGTTGGTTCAAAATTTCATTGGTTATGAGTTTGGTATCGATATGTTCCGAAGTAGAATTCTGAAGAGACTTCCATTCCAAATACCCTGTCTTCAAATCAGTTTTATAATATGTGGATAAAGAATGACTCATGTTCCGAACAGTCTCTTTGACTTCCAAAACTCCCCACTGTTTGGTGGGTTTGGCTTTGTCTGTTTTGTGATAAGAAACTGTAGAGCAACTAACATAGAAATATGACAGAAAGAGGGGAAGGAATAAAATGCGCATTTTAGTAGAGTTTGGTGGGGGTTCGTGAGTTTGGCAAGAAAGAATGTGTGAGTATAGTATCCCCGCCCGATCTGAGGGTGGGGAACTAGACCCGCCACCCAATGGTTCTCCTTTATCACGAACGCCCAAAACTTGCCATCCCAATCCAAATCGTCAGATTTTTTTTAGAAAAATGTTCATACTTTCGCATCCATTCTTTTTCTTTTTGGCGCCTCCGCTTCGTTAGGGGATGTAACTTTCCTTCTATACGGACCGGGCCACTTCGGGGTCCGCGTTCGCTCCCGTCCTTTGCCGTTTCCCGCCAAATGACCAAGCCCTCCGTCTCCCTGGCGAAGAACTGCATCGTAATTTGAAAATTTGACAGTCCCCGGTCAAAATATTGTCTTGAAACTTTCCCTTTTCTCTCCAAACTTCTGGATTAACTTATGGGTAAATTTTTAATTCGATTCAGCTTTCTTCTCATCCTCCTCGCCATTCTGTTTGCGGGTTACACTTGGCTCACACTCCAATGGAGTTACTCAGAAGGAGACCGCGCAGGGTACATCCAAAAACTTTCCAAAAAGGGTTGGATTTGCAAAACTTGGGAAGGGGAAATGGCCCTTGTCACCATGCCAGGCACAATGACCGAAAAGTTCTTCTTCAGCATTCGTGACGAAGCCATTGCCGAACAATTGAACGGATCCATTGGCAAAAGAGTAGTTTTAGAATACGAAGAACACGTAGGGGTTCCCTTTAGCTGTTTTGCAGAAACTAGCTATTTTGTAACTGGTGTCAAAACCGTCCAAGAAGTTCCCCCTTTATAAATTTCTCCCTCTGACTATCTAGATGTTTTTTGGAAATGTCTAGGTAGAACGAACTATTCCGGTCAAAGGACGCGAAAACTTTCTTTTCGCCCGTTTTCAAATTCCCTTTTATCCTTAACCTTAGTCCCCAAATCCATTCTCTCTCAAATCTGTAGCCAACAGAACCACCCCACTTTTTTTGCTAAATCCATATCTCAAAACAGATCTGACCTGCCACGAAAGCCGTTGCCACCAGCCAACCATTCAATTGGTAGAGGACCGACCGGTGGCTTTCATTCCAATTGAATGAAAAAGGAGGAACCAACTCAAATTCCACTTTACAAATTATTGCTATACATATAAATAGTATCCATGATTCTTGCGGAACAAACCCAAATTTCTACCAATGTCTATGAACCCATCCAGAATTGGAACCAGAGAGACCTCGGACTTCTCACCGGAGAAAGAGGGATGTACAGGCTCGCTCATTTTTGGCAATATGCCATGGTTTGTTCAGGATTTCAGGTTTTTAATTTGGACTGTGCCATCCGCTTCAATCCCTTCACCATCACAGAAGAAACACGAAAACAAAATTTAGCGCCAGAACCATTTTTGGAACAAATCAGGATCCAAAGAGCATTCACCCCTTATCAAATATTAGATGCACTTAAAAACATCCTTACCTCAAAAGAAGAAAATACCATCTACTTTCTGTTAGCTCCTTGTAAACAATTTTTAGATGGCGATGTCAAAGATGACGAAGGTTTATTTTTATTAAACTTGATGTTAGGTTTTATCGAAAAATTCCCCGGTGAAAATGTTCCCTTACTCATTATTGAATCTTGGACCTATTCACATAAAAATTTTCAAATCTTTTTTCCAAAACTACTTCGTGCCACACAAAATCTCTGGGAACTAAAGATGGAGCAAGGTCTCTCTCGTATTCGCACAAGAAAAACTTCCATCACAGGACTTTAACATGGGAAGAACCATTGCCCCCTACTCTCGTCAAATGTTACAAATTGAAGAAAACCTATCAGACTTTCGAAGATCCCTCAGAAAGTCCGACCAAGAGATTTTTGATGACCTAATCCGAACTGCCAAATTACAAGTACAAGCTGGTGTGATGGCATCTCTACCATATCCTATTGATTCCATGATACTTTCTATGCTCATAGAAACAAAAAAAGAAATTAATGAATTAAAGAAATGTCTAACAAAAGTTCCGGACAAGTAAAACCAATCATTAAAATGTTATGGAAACTTTTCAAGGTTACTTGTTTGATATCTACCACTCCGAACAAAGAATCTATCTCTGGTTAAAGTCAAACTCGGGAGAACTTCGCTTATTTTTTGATGAATTTTATCCCACAATTTATGTAAACGCCTCACCAACCATTCTAGGGAAAATCGTAAAGCGCTTTTACGAACTAGATGCATTGGCAGAAATACCAACCTTCACAGAAAAATCCCTCTTCTATGAAAACAAAACTATCTCTGTCCTAAAGTTAATCATTTCCAAACCACAGCTCCTACCCAAGATCACAAGTAAACTCTTTCACTTGTATGGTAAATATGATATCTACCATTCAGACATAGAAATTAGCACAGGTTATATGGTAGAAAAAAGTATTTATCCCCTTGCCTACATAGAAGTCAATTACGAAACAACAAAAAACAATCTCAACCGAATTAGAACCATTCGCTCTTTTACAGATATAGAAGAGATGGACTACAAAATTCCAGACTTAAGCAAAGTATCACTCTACTTAGAAAAAAGCCATAGAATCCCCTTTGTAAACAATGCACTTATGGTAAAAACAAATTCCGATTTGTATAGAATCCCAACTAGTGATTCCGGCCAACTCATCCATCAACTAAACAAAATATTTAAAAAATATGATCCAGATATAGTTCTCACCACCTATGGTGATCAAGTTATTTTCCCCCATCTTTTTAAAGCTTCGCAGGAAAGTCACATACCAACAGAATTTGATCGGGACAAAACAAGCACAATACGACGTTCTATTCAAACAAAAGGCACTAGCTTCAATACTTATGGAACGATAGTCTACCGAGCGCCATCCTATCCACTCTTCGGGCGATGGCATATAGATTCCAGAAATGGTTTTGTCTATAAGGAGGCGGATCTCATGGGAATCATAGAACTCTCTCGCATTTCTCGTTTACCAATCCAAAAAATGGCACGAGCCTCCACGGGAAAGGCACTTACCTATATTGAAGTCGATGTAGCCTTACGAATGAACTATTTAGTACCTTGGCAAAAAAGTGCTCTAGAAGCATCCAAAACCGCCTTAGAACTGTTAAATGCCGATAAAGGAGGACTTGTTTTTCAAGCAGATATCCAAAATGGATTTACCTTAGAAAATGTAGCTCAATTAGATTTTTCACAAATGTACCCCAAAGTTATGGTCTTGCACAATATCTCTCCAGAAACAATCAATTGTCTCTGCTGCACAAACGATCAAACAACAGAAACAGTACCTTCGCTTGGTTATCGAATTTGCAATAAAAGAAAGGGAATTGTCTCCGTTGCACTCGCTCATATAGTAGAGCGAAGGAACTACTACAAAAAACAATGTAAAGATGCTAATCATCCCAACAAATCCGATATAGAACAAAAACAATCTAGTTTAAAATGGATGCTCGTTACCTCATTTGGTTATTTGGGTTATCGGAATGCAAAATTTGGAAAACTAGAAAGTCATGAATCAGTCACTGCTTTCGGAAGAGAGAAATTGTTAATCGCCAAAGAAATAGCAGAAAACTATGGGTATAATCTAATACACGCAATTACTGATTGTATATTTATACAAAAAAAAGACAAGTCCCCTATCGACACCGAACATCTCAAAGAAGTTTGTCAAACGATCCACAAAAAAACAAAAATAGCAATGGAAATCGAAGGCACCTTCTCTTGGTTATGTTTTCCTCCTTCTACCACTGATGAAAAAATGCCAGTTGCCAATCGTTATATGGGAAGATTTACAGAAGGAGATTTCAAAGGACGAGGGATCATCCAAAGACGAAAGGATTTTCCTCCATACGTAAAAGCTGCACAAAAAGAAATGATAGAGTGGATGTGTAAATTTGAAACCATAAAAGAAATGCAAACTCAAGAAGGAGAGATTTTAAAAATATTCAAAAAATACGATATACTACTTTCCTCTGGTAATCTCGATTGGAAAGACCTCCTTATACAAAGATCAACATCTCAAGACCCCGAAGACTACAGTGTAGATGCACCCAGCGCAGTCGCAGTAAAAGATTTACTCGAAATGGGTGTTCGAGTCCAAGCAGGAGAAAAAGTTCGATACTTAGTAGTAAATAAAAAATCAGAACAAAAAGGAGAAAGATACAAAACAGAAGAAAGAATCGAAAGCAAAATTGCCCCCAAAATTATAAGATATGACAAAAGCTATTATAGAAAACTACTCCTGACATCATTTAAAGAAATTTGGACAGCCTTCGCAAGTTTCAAAGACTTCAATGAATTTATCAGCGACGAACAACAATTACCTTTCTTTAATTAGAAAGAAACTAAATCGAAAATATCAATCATTCATATATTCAATTTTTCTTTTATTGCATCTAAGCTAAAAAAAATACACAAAACTCGAATAAAAAATACCTGTTATACGATAATTTCTAAGACCAATTCAAAAAACGTTTGCGCAAA
Organism: Leptospira wolbachii serovar Codice str. CDC; assembly: GCF_000332515.2. Lineage (NCBI taxonomy): Bacteria > Pseudomonadati > Spirochaetota > Leptospiria > Leptospirales > Leptospiraceae > Leptospira > Leptospira wolbachii. The sequence continues at coordinate 5,752 of NZ_AOGZ02000008.1, read as the reverse complement.
CCATAATACAAAAAAGACTCAGATTCGTTTTTGCCAATGGGACTCAGGGGGCGAAGCTATGCCTACTCTCCCGAAAAAAGCTCAACATGTTCATTGAATTTTCACATAGTGGCATGAAAGAAAAAGTCCAAATTATGTCTCATAAAAAACACTCAACCCGACAAAAGTCGGGAATTCACTTAAAACAGCATGATAAACGAATAGCATATAAGTGGCCTAAAGGGGTAGAATAATCACAACGCCAATAACAACCAGGTTGGCGACAACTATACGAACAACAAAAAAGCAATCAAAGAAATCAAAAGATTCGCAATGCACAAAGTCTGCTGTATAAAGCCGGAATCCGCGATACAGAAAGATTTCGTTATCTGCAATGCCCTAAAAATAATTCTATGAATGAATTCCAACAAGTGTTATATAAGCAAATAGATAAGATTCAAGCTTCCAACCTGCCTACTCATGTTAAGAAGGTTGTTTCGGCTGTTGCTCTATGCAGAACTAATGCTATGAAGGGAAGAGTCTATTCTTGTCCAAATGGACACTTCTCTATATTCATGAGAGAATCTTGTAACAATAGATCTTGTCCTACTTGCCAATCAGAAAACAAAAGAGAGTGGAATTCTAATACAAAAGAAAAAGTCAACAATTCTCCACATTATCATCTTGTTTTTAAACTACCTTCTTTTCTATACCCTTATATTCTTTCGTATTATAAAGAATTTATAGAAATCCTTTTTGAAGCTTCAGCTAATACGATTCTTAAATTAATTAAATACTCTTTTGACCTAACGCCTACTACTGCTTTCATTTCCGTTTTACACACTCATGGCGATGCTTATCAACTTCACCCCCACATTCACATCATCCTCAACTCTATTGCTCTAGCTAAAAATCAAGACAAGATTCTCTTCATTGATGACACTCTCTTCAAACTAGATAACTTCAATTCTATATATAACCAGATCCTAAAAAAAGAATTAATTCTTTTATACAAAAAGCATCCTGAACTTGGGTTTCAGTTCAGAGAAAATATAGATAATATTCATAAAGAAAATATTTTCGTTTCCAAGAAATACGAATCCCCATTCCCTATCATTGACTATCTTTCTAAAACTATAAAAGGAAATGCTCTCGATCTTAATCAGGTCGATTTTCTCGATAATGGTTCCATAAAACTTTATAAAAAAGATAAATCTTGCTCTTTGTCTAACGACGAATTTGTAAATAGATACATCAAACATATCATTCCACAAAACATTAAATCTATACGTTATTCTGGTTTCTACAGCTCCGCTAGTAAATCCAAGTATGATCGGGTAAATCAACTCTTCGGATCTATCGTCCATGAAAATAATGATTCTAAAAGCAGTGATGATACCATTCTACAAGATTATCATAAATTACATAAAGCTTGTCCTATCTGTAATCAAAAAATGATTCTAAAAGAAGAAGTTGACCAGTTCAACGTTCCTGATATCGTTTACATCAAATTTGGAAAGGATCCGCCTACTGAAGAACTTTTCACTAGGCTTGTTGCTTAACTCTGACTCATTTTTGCACTATTAAATTCCTTAGTGTGATATGACCTTCCAGCAAGTCTAACTTAGCATAGGGCACAGCAGATAACAGCAACTAACCGCTTCGCTTCGGGACGAGCCCTCGCTTGGGCTGCGCCACATAGGCTTCTGGCACGCCCCTTGCCTACGCAAGTGTCGTGGCCAGTCCCTAACGTCCCCTTCAGGGACTCAGGGTCAGCCTACGTCGGTTAGTCTAGTTCGTTATGCGAAAATTTTCGGGCGCTTTTATTTTAATAAATTGCGAGCGTCCATGCTCGCTAAAAAGGCAAAAAAAGTTGTTGTTACCAATTCGGGAACATGGGCTTATTGATTTGTGAGGGTTATTTCTAGAAAAATACTGAGAGATTTCTACTCTATTCCCAAATACTCCGACTCCAAAATTCCGATAGAAGTTTGGTTTAAAGAAACTTCGAAAGCTTTCTGGAAATCTCCCTCAGATGTTAAGGAAAAATACAGAAATGCTAGTTTCCTTAAGGATAATAGAATCGTTTTCAATATACATGGAAACAAATACAGATTGATTGTGAAGGTTCACTATAATCTACAAACTGTATTTATAAGGTTTATCGGTACTCACGAACAATATGACAAAATCAACGCTGAGGTGATTTAAATGAACATTAAACCTATTAAAAATCAAAAAGATCACTTAGAAGCACTTTCTGAGATAGAAAAACTCTGGGATGCTAAGAAGAATACACCCGAATACGACAAATTAGATATTTTAATTACCTTAGTTGATGCTTACGAAACTAAACACTACCCTATTGATGATCCGGATCCAATTGAAGCTTTAAAATCGGTTATGGATGATATGAACATGAAAAGTGTTGATTTGGGAAATCTCATCGGCGGGCGAAGTCGTGCCACTGAAATCTTAAATCGAAAGAGAAAGCTTACTTTAGAAATGATTAGAAAAATTAATCAAAATCTAGGAATTCCTACAGACATTCTTGTAAAAGAATATAAAGTCAAAACTTCTAAGACAGTAAGAAAAAGAACGCCGTCCGTGGCGTAATTACTTCTGTAAACCCGAAAACTTCGCATAACAGCGACTTACCACTACGCTTCGGGACAAGCCCTCGCTCGGCCTTCGGCAAATTCCCCTTCTGGCATTCGCCTTGCTTACGCAAGCTACATGCCAGTCCCTAACGTCCCGTTACCGGGACTCAGGGTCGGGGAACTTCGGTAAGCCTAGTTCGTTATGCGCAATTTCGAAATCATTAAAACAATACGAGGTAAAAAATGAAGCTTTTAACAATTCTAACAATGGTAATTTCAACAATTGCCAACTTTCAGTGTAGTTCAACACAGGAAAAAATGGTAGCGGCTCTTTATGATAGAGAATATTCTACAAAGGTAATTAATCAAATTAATTCCGGATTCCCCATAAATCAAAGAATAATTTATCAGAACCAAGAATCTACACTACTTCATTTTGCTATCGAAAAGAAAGATATAAATCTGGCAAAATTATTAATAGAAAAGGGTGCTAATGTTAATGACTTAGATTCTTACGGCAATACAGCATTAATGGCTTCAATTAAATACGATCTTGACGAACTCACCGAATTAATTTTGAAATCAAATATTGACCTTAACATTAAAGATAAATTCGGCGAATCGGCATTCACTATTTGTTTTTCAAAGAGAAATATCAATCTTAGATTACTAGATTTGTTACTAGAAAAAGGGGCAGATATTAACGTAAAAAATACCGAGGGTGAAAATGCTCTCTTTATTCTAATCAAAAGATCAGCCCTAAATAAAAAAGAAGCATTTTACTACCTTTTGCAGAATAAAATTAATTTAAAAACTGAAAATTTGGAAGGAAATGCGATTATTCATGAAGTAAGTAGATACGATAATACTCAAGATGACCCTTATTATATAACTGAAATTGTAAAAAAAGGTGAAAACATAAATAGAATATCAAATAATAGTTACGGGACAACCGTCGGACATATTGCCGCTTCAGAAAATTGTATAAATATTCTAAACTATTTCATAGCCCAAAAAGGAAATATCAACATAAAACTAAAAAGCACCTGGGATACTCCACTAACGTTAGCTTCATATTGGGGGCATTACCAGCCTTGCATCCTTCTTTTAAAAAATAGAGCAAAGATAAACGAAACGGACAAAGAAGGAAATACTGCTTTAAGTAATGCAATAAAAAAAGGAGAACTAAATATAATTAGAATACTAAAAGAATCAGGAGCAAAATAGATGAAAAAAATTTGGGAAAAAAATTACACATATCATAAGAAAAAATTCAAACTGAAATTTTTTGAAACTGAAAATTCCACAAAATTGGGACTTTATAATTTAGATGATTCTGAACTTTTAATTAAGACATTCGCTAATGGTAAGGAAAACTATATAACATATACATCGATCATTACCAATTCGGATAAATTTCAAATTGAAAATGATCGGGAGGATATCGAAAAAATATTTTCAGATATAATTTCTTCACTTTTATTATCGGTAAAATTTCAAATTAGAAGAAATAATATAATCAATTTATAACCCGAAACAGCGCATAACAGCGACTTACCGCTACGCTTCGGCACAAGGCCTCGCTCGGCCTGCGGCAAATTCCCTTTCTGTCACTCGTTTGCATCCGCAAACTCCGTGCCAGTCCCTAACGTCCCGTAGGGACTCAGGGTCAGGGAACTTCGGTAAGTCTAGTTCGTTAATTGCAATAGGTTGAATCATACAAAAAAAGCGCGCGAAAATTTTCTTTAGAAAGGGTTGAGGAATTAATATATTACTGCCTTTTAGTAGCGGAGACTCTCTTCAAAGATTCTTTTATTAAACTGTGATTTGCAAACGATATATATTTTTCCATTAAACGAAAAAAAAATGAGTTTCTAATTCGCTAGTTCCAATATAAATTTATAAGAAAAGAAAGATTCGGATCGAAAATTTTCGCGCTTGATGAGATTTCCCTTTCGAATAATATCTATACCAATAGAAACCTACTGCAATTAACATCCGCTTACCGCTACGCTTCGGCACTCACGGCCTCGCTCGGTCTGCGACACATTCCTCTCCTGCACGATTTTTTGCCTCCGCAAAAATCGCGCCGACGCTAACGCCTCCTACAGAGGCTCAGCTTCGAGGAACGTCGGTAAGCTTTTTCGTTATACGACATGCTTGGAAATATAAACTTTTAAATTTCAAATCTGTTTGATACAGACAAGGTAAGAAATGCAGAAAAGTCTTCATTTGAGGTCATTTCCTTTAATCAAAATATCTCTCAATTACCACTAATAGCGCTTGACACTAGTATCCTAATACACCAGCATTTACTTGTGATAAAATCCTTCAGAGATAAAGAAACTGAAGCAATTTGGAATGGTGCTTTATCTAAAAAATTTCCAAAGGATATTCAAAGAACCGCTAGAAGGAAAATGATCCATATCGATAGTGCTAAAAATCTAGACGATTTAAAGACACCACCCGGAAATAGACTGCACCAGCTTACTGACGACCGATCTGGGCAACATTCAATAAGTATTAATATGAAATATAGAATCTGTTTTAACTGGAATAATGGCTCTGTCGAAAACGTTGAAATTGTAGATTATCATTAAGGAGATTCTGTATGAATAAAGAACTTATGAACATTCATCCTGGGGAAATTCTCTTAGAAGACTTTCTTAAACCTATGGAATTATCTGCTTATAAACTGGCACAAAGTACCCTTATCGATCAAAAAAGAATTAGTGAAATTATTCATGGAAAAAGAGCAATCACTGCAGATACGGCTTTACGATTCTCTAAATTCTTCGGAAATTCTCCTGAGTTCTGGCTCTCTATTCAAGCTCATTATGATTTAGAAATAAAACAGTATGAATTGAAAAATGAGTTAAGAGCAATAAAAAAATATAAAGAACTTAAAGCCAGTTAAACCCAAGCACGTCGTATAACAGCATCTAACCGCTTCGCTTCGGGACTTCGCCCTCGCTCGGTCTGCGACACATAGGCTTCTGGCACTCCCCTTGCATTCGCAAGTGTCGTGACCAGTCCCTAACGTCCCGTTCCGGGACTCAGGGCCAGCCTACGTCGGTTAGCCTAGTTCGTTATACGACAGTCAGCAAATGTATACCTCGGAACATAGGTAGCAGTCTACGCGTAAATATTCATTTTTATGAATTGACAAATAA